>JAYUBZ010000068.1:0-10938 GCA_043740595.1 Gammaproteobacteria bacterium | reverse complement strand
GGATAGCGCCCGCATCGACCACACCGCCATCGCCGAAATGGACTGGGTGCAGAAATTCATCAACGGCATCCGCAATCTGCGCGGTGAATACAATGTGTCACCGGCGCAGACGCTGGCGGAAGTGCTGGTGGAAGACGCCTCGGCAACGGATAAAGCCCATCTGGCCCAACACGACCTGCTGCTCACCGGCGGCGCGGCCATCGGCAGCCTGACCAAGGTCGTGACCCTCACCCTGCTGGCCGCCGGCAGTACCCCACCCCCGTCCGCGGTGTTCCTTCTGGGGGAGATGAAGGTGCACGTACCCCTGGGATCACTCATCGACAAACAGGCGGAGCTCGACCGGCTGAAAAAGGAAATCGAGAAAATCCGCAAGGAACTGGACAAGGCGCAAGGCAAACTGGCCAACGCGGATTTTGTCGACCGCGCCCCGGCGGCCGTGGTGGAACAGGAAAAACAGCGGGTGCAGGATTTTCATTCGGCACTGCAGAATCTGGACAACCAACGGGCGAAGGTGCAGGACCTACCTGGCTGAACCCGTTGTTACCTTGGTCGGTCTACCACGCCGCCATGAGTGCGGCGGGCACACCCATTTCACTACCCGCTAGTCGAGGCAGCAAACAGCCTGTCTCCTCCTTGGCCCCCTGGCTGGGGGGGGTTAAGGCTGGCACGTCTCACCTGACACCCGCGCCATGGATAGTAGCGCTTCGCCCTAACAGGGCCACGACCCGGATCCAAAGCCCTCCTCACCAGCCGTCTTTTTCCATTCCACGCCGCATAACGGCATACCCGGCCTATGCATGGTGCAGGAAGGGTTGAACGCCGTCTTCCGTATTCTGAATTTTTTCGGGGAACAGCGGCTAAGAAGCCCTGTGCGCCGCTGCCCAAGGTCGAGACTATCCTGGCATGGTTCTTGTAGGTAATTAGCTGGACAATTCAGAAAACGACGACAATGGCTGCCGGGCACTATCAGGAATACGACCTTTTTACGGACAAGGAGACTAGGGAACAGGCAGACATACAGCGGCGCGAACTCGCCGGACAGGTACAGGATTTCCTTGCGCAAAATGCGCAATATCCCCCTGACAGCGTACACGTCACCCAGCTGGTGCGCAGCTACACCATCGCCTTTCGCACAGCGGATGGAGGCAGTGGCATGGTGCTGATCTGGTCCGCGCGCAACCTGGCGCTGACCTTCCAAAGCGTCGAAAGCCACCGGTCACCGGAAACCGACGTGTTGCATAGCCTGGATGAACTCTTTAAGAACCTCGAGAAGCTGTTGCATGTCCACAGAAAATAGCGGCCTCTGACAAGAGTGGCACTTATACTATAAGACCTTGCACCTGTAGGGTGGGCATCGCCCACCAGCGTGCGCCAGCCGTGGTGGTGGTGGGCGATGCCCACCCTACACATGCTGTATACCACCGCGTTATTTACCGTAGTTTTCCGCCATGCCCAGGTGGGACTCACGCTGTATTGCCAGCAGACGGGGATGGCTGCGGCCGCAAAAAACGCGGCCTCGCCATGACGGCAATGCGCCGTAACTGCCTTAAGTAAGTGCCATTCGCCTCTGACAATACACTCCTGCGCATTACTTAGCACCGCGACGACGGAGTTTATAGTTCGTCATGTCCTGCGCGAATGTTTGGCAGGGAATGCTCGCTACATTCATATATCGCCGCACTGCGCTGTCACACAGTGCGTTAATATCCGCCACCGTCGACGCCTCCCCCGGCACCTCACCCAAGATGCGCTGCAGACCCAGCAGACCACCATGTTGTATCTTAATCAGCACGCTGTGGGGCATCGTCAACAGATCATCCTCCACGCCAAACACCGGCAACGCCGCCTGCTTCATGTGCTGAAATAGCGACACACAGCGCGCGTGTCCGGGCTCCGACGTGCATTCCACCTCCGGTCCACCCCGTCGCACCACCGTCTTGGCCATGGTGCAGGCAAATTGTTCACTGACGAGTGTCCCGCTGTAAGGACATTTGTGTTCTACCACGTTGTCTCCCCTTGGTCTGTCTGTGAAACACATCATCGGTCGCGGCCATCACGCCATGCCGCCAGAATTGGGAAAACCTTGGCCGGTGAACCCGACCTCGGTGACGCAAACCGTCCGGCTAAGGCCGGTGAACACGGGACTTAAAGTGGGTGTGAACGAAAACCTGGATGGGAAAATCCCAGCCGGGGTCACGGCCCGGCTGCCCATGATGGCTGGCGACTACTACTCTTTACAGGTGGAAAGGAATTTGGCCGACGGTCCCTTACACGGGTTGGCGGAAAACTTGGCCGGGGCTTCGGCAGCGACGGGCTTGTCGTCGGGATTGTCGATGGAAGCACTGGTGGCTGGTGGGGCAGGGGCGGGTGCGGATGCAGCACGCACCTCCACGTTGGCGGGCCTGGCGGCCGGCGTGGAGACAAGCGCCTCCACTGGTGGCGCCGGTTTGGGCTCGGGTTTGGCCTGCGCATTGGCGGCCGTCAGCGCCGCGGCACGCTCCCGTTCGCGTGCAACCAAGGCCTCGAACTCCGCCGTGCGCGCGCGTTCCTGTGCCTTGATGGCTTCAAGGGTGGCCGCCTTCTCCCGCTCACGTGCCTTGGCCGCCCCTAACTCCGCAGCATTGGTGAGTTCGCGGACTTTTACCGAAGCCAATGCGGCATCCCGTTCGCGCTCCAGGGCACGGGTTTGGGCAATCGCCGCATCGCGTTCGCGCTGCAATGCCTCGAGCATGGCCTGGTCCGCAGGCGCGGTATTTTCTTTGGACGCTACGGACCCCGGCATTGAAGAACTGGTCGCTGTCGTGGCCGATGAGGCAAGGCCAGCCGCCGGTGTGGCAGGTACATCGATAGCGGATTTGAAATAGGTCATTACGAACAATACCACCGCGACCAGCAATCCGCCGGAAAATCCCAGGGCCGTGGCCACAATCCACTTGCCGCCGGTGCCCATGCCCGCCGTTCGATAATTGGAACTGCTGTTGTCGTAAACCATGCGCCTGTCCTCGTATACGGCCGCTATCAGCCCCTCAGTCTCGCCAACGCGGGCGGTCTCGCCGGGCTGGTCCTCTATTCTATCGGGGGATAGCGCGTCCACTTCCTGTTGGTAGTCCGCACCGCCGTCCTTTGCATCGGCAGTTTGGGTTGGCTCGGGTCTCTGCGAACGGCCGGCTGCCAGACTGGACAGCTCGGGCTTGACCTCGGTACGCGTGACATGCCGGTGCGCATGACTGGAGTCCGTCACGCTGCGTGGCCACGTGTCGAGGTGCACCAGCTTGCTAATGACCCCCGTGCGCCGCGCGCGCGTTGTATCGCCTTGCATCATGGCCGTACGGACGATCTCCTCGGCCATCTCACCAGGATATTCCTGCTGCTGAGCCTCCAGGGGCTGGTGCGTATCGCCCTTGTCCACACCGCTGCTGCCGCCCACGGCACACTCGGCGTTACTGAGCGCCTCCGGCAACAGCTCGTCTTTGGCCGAGGCTATCGATACGGGCGATATGGGCGATGCGACTGGCGTTAATTCCGGGGCATGTGACTGCGGCCCTTTTTTTACTCCGCCCATTTCCCGGGCTGTGTCGGCCTGGTGTGAAACAGCGTGGGCAGACTCCGACTGCAAATGTGGCAAAAGCCCGTGTGAACTGCGTTCACGCGCCACATCATCCACCAGCCGGGCCGATATTCGTGCCAGGCCCTCGGCATATCCATAAACCAGGGCACTCTCACACAGGAGGTTGATGAGTCGTGGGATTCCATTGCTGTAGCGATAGACCGACTGCGCCGCGTCTTTTTCAAATAACTCCGGGTCCCCGCCCGCGATGGTGAGGCGGTGGCGTATGTAGTTACGCGTCTCCTCCGCGTTCAAGGGCTCGATATGATAATCAACGGCGATCCGCTGCGCGAACTGCTCCAGGTCTGGACGGTTAAGCTTATCGCGCAGGCCGGGCTGCCCCACCAGAATAACTTGTAGTACCTGGTCCTTGTCCGCATTGATGTTGGACAACATGCGCAGCTCTTCCAGGGTCTCGACGGACATGTTCTGCGCTTCATCGACGATCAATACCGCGTTGCGGTTTTGGGCGTACTGCTCAATGAGGAAATTCACAAAAGTCTGATACAACCGTGGCTTGCTGTCACTGCTGTAATCGAGATTGAAGGACATGAGTATCCAGTGCAACAGATCACTGAACGACTGGTGGGTGTTGGTGATCAGCCCTACGGCGACATTGTCACCGAATTGGTTGAGCAGGTGTCGAATCAGGGTGGTCTTGCCCGCGCCGGTGACACCGCTGATCACACAGAATCCAGCTTGATTCACCAAACTGTATTCCAGCAGCGTCAGGGCCATCTGATGCTTTTCGCTCAGATAGAGATAAGACGGGTCGGGCAGCAGGGAAAAAGGTTTTTCCTTCAACCCGTAGAAGACTTCGTACATGGACACGCCTCCTCGGCGAGCTACCGACCCAAGCATGAATACAGCGTCCTGTATTAAAGAAGACGAAACAATGGAGAAAGCCTGGGACGTGTATGTTGGCCTTGTCTCCCCTATCCTTAAAATGAACATGGGACCAGGCACTTTTAATAATGACACCACTTTCCTTCATTCTGGTATTCGTGCAAGAAAAAGGCAACCCCACCCCCCTGTTAAGCCCTGACCCTAACAGGAATTGACAGTTATTCATTATATTTAACAAATAGTTAACGAATAAACGCTGGTTCCTCCAAGACGTCACAGACAGTCATCCGGCAAGTGGAAATGCTTAATTCCGACTGCTTTAGAAAAGCGGCGGAATTCCTTATTTCTCCAGCACACCGGCGCTGTCAGCGGGGGATAGAGGCTGCAGCGTAACCCGATGAACCTCTGTTAGACAGCCCTGAGGGTATGCCGGACACCCGTGCGGTGAACAAGTACGGGCTTTCCGACTTGCAAGATAGGCCGACCCACCCGATCATAGTGGGATGCGCACTCTTGAAGAATTACCGTTCGACAACACCTACCAGCAGTTACCACAGACCTTCTATTCGCGCCTGGCGCCTACCCCCCTGTCCGGGGCGTTCCTTGTCAGCTTCAACACCGAGGCGGCGGCCCTCCTCGATCTGCATCCCGCAGAAGGCGCGCGCCGCGAGTTCGTGGAATACCTGTGCGGCATGCGTCCCTGGCCGGGATCGGCGCCCGTGGCCATGTGCTACTCCGGACACCAGTTCGGCCATTACGTACCGCGCCTGGGTGACGGGCGCGCTATCCTCCTGGGGGAAGTGCGTAACAGCCGCGGCGAAAAATGGGACCTCCACCTGAAAGGCGCCGGCCAGACAGCGTACTCACGCCAGGGCGATGGCCGCGCCGTGTTGCGTTCCAGCCTGCGGGAATATCTGTGCGGCGAGGCCATGCACGGCCTGGGCATCCCATCGAGCCGCGGGTTGTGCGTCATTGGCAGTACCGAAGAGGTCTACCGTGAGACCATCGAACCGGGCGCCATGCTGGTACGCCTGGCGCCCAGCCACGTGCGTTTCGGCAGCTTCGAATATTTTTACTACACCAATCAGTTTGATGAACTGAAACTACTGGCCGACCACGTGATCGCCGAACACTACCCGGCGCTGGCCGATCACGACGATCGATATACGGAACTTCTTCGACAGGTGACGCTGCGCACCGCGCGGCTCATTGCCCACTGGCAGGCAGTCGGGTTCGCCCATGGGGTGATGAACACCGACAATATGTCGATACTGGGCATCACCCTGGATTACGGACCCTTCGGGTTTGTGGATCAGTACGATCCCGGTTATGTCTGCAACCACTCGGACCACCAGGGGCGTTACGCCTTCGATCAGCAGCCAGCCATCGGTCTGTTCAACCTAAGCTGCCTCGCGCAAGCGCTGTTGCCGCTGCTGCCCGGCGCCACCGAAGCGGCAGTGCTAGCGGCGCGCGCGCAGCTCGACCACTACCAGCCGGCGCTGACGGAACACTATGCCGGCTTGATGCGCGCCAAACTCGGTCTGTTGGAAACACACACCGAGGACCAGAAACTCTGCAACGACCTGCTGGAGATACTGGCTAACAATCGCGTGGACTACACCCGCTTCTTTCGTGCCCTCGGGTGCTTTCACCAGGATGCCACCGACCACCCCCTGCTGCGCGACCAGTTTCCCGACCGCACGGCGTTCGATGCCTGGGCCGAACGCTACCGGCGACGCCTTGCCAGCGAGCATAGCCAGGATGATCAACGGCGTGTGCGCATGGACGGCGTCAATCCCAAATACATCCTGCGCAACTACCTGGCGGAAACGGCCATACGCCGCGCACAAGATCATGGCGACTATACTGAAACCGAACGGCTGCTGGCCCTGCTGCGCCACCCCTACGACGAGCAACCGGAATATGAACATTACGCAGCCGAGCCGCCGGATTGGGCGCGACGCATCGCCGTCAGCTGTTCCTCCTGACGGGACAACGGTACACCCTGCCTCCGTTTGTACGGGTTGCCATCCACCACATTCGGCCTGATACCCTTGAAAATTATCGTTGCACTTCGCCGGAGGCACGCCTAAGAACATGCTGACACTACATCGTCTGAGAATGGCGTTGATACGCGCGATCTGGGGGGTGCAACTCTCCACCTTGCCGCCCTGGCGAGCGCGACTCATCCGCCTGCTGCGCGGAGTCTACACACTGGCGCGGGATCTGGCCGAAGGCCAGCTGACCCTGCACGCCACCAGTCTCGTCTACACCACCCTGCTGTCCCTGGTGCCACTGCTGGCGGTGAGTTTTTCGGTGCTCAAGGCGTTTGGCGTGCACAACAAAATTCAGCCGGTGCTGCTGCGACTGCTGGAGCCCCTGGGCATGAAGGGTGTGGAGATCACGGTCCAGATACTGGTGTTCGTCGAGAACATCAAGGTCGGCGTGCTCGGCGCCTTGGGCCTGCTGCTGTTGCTATACACTGTCATCTCTCTGTTGCAGAAAATCGAACTGGCCTTCAACTATACCTGGCACGTCGAACGACCACGCCCGCTGATGCAACGCATCACCCAGTACCTGAGCGTGCTGACGGTAGGTCCGGTGTTGGTATTTTCCGCCCTCGGTATCACGGCAACCTTAATGAGCAGCGCCTTCACCCAATCGATTATCGCCGCGACGCCCTTCGGCAGCGCCATCTCCACCCTGACCCGCC
The DNA here is from genome assembly GCA_043740595.1 of Gammaproteobacteria bacterium. Taxonomy (GTDB): domain Bacteria; phylum Pseudomonadota; class Gammaproteobacteria; order Acidiferrobacterales; family UBA6901; genus JANNJF01. The sequence continues at coordinate 3,772 of JAYUBZ010000068.1, read as the reverse complement.
TGGCGCCCTACCTGCTGATCATCGTCGCATTTACCTTCGTTTACATCTTTATGCCAAATACCAAGGTGCATTTCCGCTCCGCCCTGTTCGGCGGTATCACCGCCGGCGTAATGTGGCAACTCACCGGCTGGGGCTTTGCGACGTTCGTGGTCTCCTCCGCGCGCTATACCGCGGTCTATTCCGGTTTTGCCATCCTCATCATGTTCATGTTCTGGATGTATCTCAGCTGGCTGATCCTGCTGGTGGGGGCCAGCATCGCCTACTACCACCAGCATCCGGAACAACTGAGCGTACGGCAACGCGATCTACGCCTCAGCAACCGGGTGAAGGAACGCCTGGCACTGCTGATCATGGCGCTCACCGGACAGCGCTTTTACCGCAACCAACAGGCCTGGACGACAGAAGACTATGCCCAATACCTGCAGGTGCCCATAGACGTGGTCGCGCGTATCGTCAACGCCCTGGATTTATACGGCCTGCTGGCGTACACCGCGCACGATCCACCGCGTATCCTGCCGGCGCGTCCGCTGGAAACCACGTCGATACATGAGCTCCTGGGCGTGATCCGTATGGCGGAAGAGCATCACCACCTGGGTGCTGCACAGCTGCCGGGGCACGCGCAGGTCGACCAGCTGGTGACCCGGATGGATGAGGCACTGCTCACCCACCTACACGGGTTGACGTTGAAAGATCTATTATCAGAGGGAGACACCACCCAACCGGATATACCGAACATTAGGCAGAATATCCGTGGTTAGAGGACGAGTGATGCCTACCCACCGACTTCCCCGTGATCGGTGCTGGGGAAATGTGGCACAATGGACACCGTCCGCGCAGCTGGACACATAACGGGAGTCAGTATGTCGATTGAAGAATTTTCCAAAGAAGAGCGGATACTCCGCATGATGAAGCGGGTGCTGACGGACGTCGCCAAAGACACCGTCACCCCCGCCGGTCACAAGCACCCGCTCTCTGAAAATACCATCCTCGGTATCCGCGACTGCCTGGCGCTGATCACGGCGCGTGAGGCGGAACTCGCCGAGGAAGCCGGCCGACCCAGCAGGGCGCGACCGCGCTACGTCGACGAACCCTCATCGTCGGTGGTGGTGCAGTTTCATAAGAATGACGGCAAGAAGAAAGACGACGAATAAACGGCGCCCGGCGGCGCCTACCACAACTGCCTACATCAACCGATAGGGTTGCTCATCCTGCAAATCGAGGATGCTGGCGGCCAGCCCCAAGACATCGGTACTGAACTCCTCGACACCCGCCCAGCGATTTGAATTGCCGATCACTTGCGTGCCATCGCGCATGGTCACGCGCATGTCATAGGTGGCATCCGCCGAACGCTGTCCCGGGGTCCGCTCAGCGGCCAGATACAGGCCTGGTTCCGGATCGCCCTCGCGCACCACCGCTGCGACATAACGGTAGTCTTTGCCATCGCTGCTCTGGATCTCACCCAATATCACCACGGTATAGGCGCCCAGCTGATAGCGTCGCTGCGGAATGGCGGTGTCGATTTTGGGTTTGTCTTGCATGGCCTTAAGTCTGTCCTGATCCGCGAGTGAGCGCGAAATAGTCGCCCATTTCCACCGCCGGCGCAATGCGCACAGTGTCTTACCGCACAGGCACTCGGTATCTGTAGGGTGGGCATCGCCCACCAACGGTGCCAATCGCAGCCGCGTGTGGTGGGCGATGCCCACCCTACCTAACCAGGCATTCCCTATGTCGCTATGTTTAAAATAAGACTGATGACATTCAGTAATTCACATGCGCGGTGAGCGCCCCATCGATCACATTGAAATGCACCGGCAGGATACAGCCCTCGATATATAAATTGGGGGCCGCCCGGTGTATCTGCACATGGTGCCGGTGCCCGGTTTTTTGTAATTCCAGTCGCCAGCCTTTTCCTATCGGGCGTATGCGACCATCCGTTCTAATTATGAGATCATAGACACCCATTTTTACACGGCTAATGTTGTTGATGCTCTTCCCGGCCGCATCGGCCTTCCACGGAAGCTCATAAGGTGTAGCACAGCCACTCCCACTTTTTAGCGGTGGTTTTCATGTGCATCTCCCCCCAATTACTGTCTCCCTGAAACTCACGCCGTACGATGTGCAGAAATTCCCATGCCATAGCCATCTCCTTAAATTTGGGTCTTCGTCCATTTCTGTGGGTGATTCTTAACCATTTTGAATGGATCGGCAATCTCTGCCCGGCATAACCCCTGGCGGGACGGCGATAGCCCCACGGGCGGCACTTGCCATCCGGCAGAAAATCACTCAGGCTAGCGGGCGTTGATACACCAACCGGCCAACCTTGCACACCCGCCCCGAGGGGCACCATGAACGACGCAATGACCCCGAAAAATGAACTCGAACAGCGTATCCTCGCGGTGCTGAACGAACAGATCAGCACCGAAGATTTCATGCAGGCCCTACACACATCCCAGGTGTTCATGCCGATGGCCGACGATACCTCTATCAAGAATTTTCAGCGCTCAAACAAAATCGAACCCTTGCTGGTGGAGATGGAGGAGGGTGGCAAAGTGCTCATCCTGTTCTCCAGTCCCGACCGGGGCAAGTCCTTCCTGGCGGACTACCCCGACTACAAGGGTGGGCTGCTGGTGGAATTTGAATGGGTGCTGCGGAATATCGAGGGCGAATACGGCATCGCCATCAACCCCGGCTGGGATTTGGGCATCGACCTGGAACCACAGATGGTTCAACGCCTGAACTAAACTCGTCGGCAACGACTCCCACCGGGGGCAACATCCCGCACAGACCCGGAAACAGGCGCATCGAAATGTGCATTATACTTATGGTATCGTGCCGCTACCGGCAAGGCGCAGCGCTATGACAGGCATGGACAAAATCGACACCGAGTCGCTGGCACTGAAACTCATGGAGCTCAAAGTCGAGCATCGGGATCTGGATGAGGTCATCGATCAATATATAAAGTCCGGCCAGGTGGATAATTTGCTGATTAAACGCCTGAAAAAACGCAAGCTGCAACTGAAGGATTTTATCGCCCGCATCGAAAGCCGCCTGATTCCCGACCTGAACGCATAATAAATATTTACAACAACCATCCACTCTCTCATCTCAAGGAGTATCAATGAAAACCCGATTTCTGCCTTCTCTAGCGCTGTGTCTGTTGACGTCATACGCCATGGCCGATGGAACCAAGGTCGACAGTGCCAAGCCAACACAAGGCGCGGTCGAAGCCGGCAAACTCACCAGCGAGCAGCAAAAACTCAGCTATGCCTTCGGCTATAACGTCGGGCAGAAAATCAGAGGCGAAGTTCCGAACCTCGATGAGGCCGCGTTCAACCAGGCCCTGCACGACGCCCTGACGGAAAAGCCCTCGCGTCTCAGTGAAGCGGAGACCCAGGCGGTGGTTGCCGCCTTCCAGAAGAAGCGCCAGGACGAAGTAACAAAAATCGCGGAAACAAATCTGAAGGCCGGCCAGGAATTTCTGGCCGCCAATAAACTGAAAAAAGGCGTGGTGACCCTGCCGAGCGGATTGCAATACAAAATCATTAAATCCGCCAAGGGCGACAAACCCACCGCCTCCGACACCGTGGTCGCTCACTATCGCGGCACACTTATGAATGGCAAGGAGTTTGACAGTTCCATCAAGCGCGGCGAGCCGGCCACTTTCCCCTTGAACGGCGTTATCCCCGGCTGGCAGCAGGTGTTGCCGCTGATGCCCGTGGGCAGCAAGTGGCAGGTATTCATCCCGGCGGATCTCGCCTACGGCGCGCGCGGG
>JAYUBZ010000067.1:0-2644 GCA_043740595.1 Gammaproteobacteria bacterium | reverse complement strand
ATCGGTATCGTTCAGCTGCGCCGCAAACGCCGGCATCTGTACCGGGAACTTGCCACTTGCGCGGCCGTGCAACACGGTCTTGATGTGTACATCCACCGGACCATTGGCAGTAACGCTACCCGCCATGGCGGGGAACATATTAGGTATGCCCTTGCCTTCGGCGCCGTGACAGGCCTGACAATTGGTGGCATACCCCTTGCCACCGCGCGTCATCAACTCGTCCTTCGACCACACCTTGCCGCTGTCCGCGGCGGATGCCAGCATCTGGGCCTTCTGCACACTCACCCATTTGGCGAAGTCTTCGTCGCTGACGGCTTCCACCACGATGGGCATAAAGCCGTGATCCTTACCACACAGTTCGGCGCACTGGCCACGGTAGGTGCCGGGCACTTCGATGCGTGCCCATGACTCGTTGATGAAACCGGGGATGGCATCGGTCTTCACGCCAAACTGTGGCATCCACCAGGAATGGATGACGTCAGCGGCGGTAATAAGGAAACGCACCTTCTTACCCACCGGCAGCACCAGGGGCTTGTCCACTTCCAACAGGTAGTGTTCGCCCTTGGGGGCCTTGTTTTCGATCTGATCCCGGGGGGTGGCGAGGGTGCTGAAGAAACTAATGTCCTGGTCGGGGTATTCATACTGCCACTTCCACTGATGTCCGGTGATCTTGACCACCAGATCCGCATTGGTTTTGGTATCTTCCATGCGCAGCAGCGTGGCCGTGGACGGAATGGCCATGGCGACCAGGATAAAAAACGGAATGGCGGTCCATATGATTTCCACCGTCGTGCTCTCGTGGAACTTGGCCGCCTTATGCCCGCGGCTCTTGCGGTGGGCAAAGATGGAGTAAAACATCGCACCGAACACCACGACGAAAATACCCACACAGACAAAGAAAATCAGGTTATGCAGGCCTAAAATCTCGTGCCCGGTGGGTGTGACGGGCTGCTGAAAATTGTAGGCGTAGTCTGCGGAGGCAAGGGTGGAAAACAGCGATAGGATGATGCCTGACACCAGGCCGACCCCCAGAACCACTGCAGGGCCTGTAACTCTCTTGAAGCAATTCAACATGCCTACATTCTCCCGTGTTGCACTAAATGTATAAACTGTTCGCATTGTTATTATTTTTATCGAGCCGTCGACTGTCCGGCGCCGCCAATATTCTTATGCTGGGTCACAGCGCGTTACGCGCCTGCCTGTGGATAGTATGGTAACGGTAGTGGACGACAACTGACTTCCTCGGCTTACCCTATATATGGGTATCGACATTAGACATCGACTCCCGCAGACGCTGATCACGCTGTGCGTCAAGCTACATTAGAAAAAGTTAATACCGCTGGGTAAGACACCTGCTCAGAGGCAGCGTAGGCCTCACCCTCAATGGCTGCGGCAAACTACCACAGGGTGCATGACGCTGCAACTCATCACAACACGTGTTGTGAAAAATTTTTGAGCAACCACCTATGTATTTTACTCAGGTATAGAAAAGACTTATTGCAGACTGACGAAATTACAAATGCATCACATCCAGGCACGTGCTCCAAGGGCTATTGGCGTCGTCGAGCGAACCCGCCGTCGGAGCAACAAAGGGTATTTCCGCCAGCAATGGCACATCCATCAGCGCCTGCAGCGCCGACGGATACTCCGCCAGCAATGGATCCGGATCGATGCGATTGGCGATCCAGCCGCGTACGTCGACACCCGCGCGCAACATGGACTCCAGACTGAGTAGCGCATGATTCATAGCGCCCAGGCGTATGCCCACCACGAGTATCACCGGTAGCCGCAGCGCCAGCACCACATCGGCCATGCTGGTGTGCGACCCCAGGGGCACACGCCAGCCACCGATCCCCTCCACCACCACGTCGTCCACGCGCGCGGCGAGGCGCTGGTAGTGGGCGTTGATCGTCCCAATGTCGATACTGACTCCCGCCGCGCGCGCCGCCAGATGCGGCGCCGTCGCGGCGGCAAAGGCATAGGGATTGATGTCTGCGTAATCGAGGGGCACGCTGCTGCACGCACGCAAGGCCTCGGCATCGGCATTGCGCAATCCGCCTTCGCTGACGCGACACCCGCTGGCCACCGGCTTCATGCCCGCCACGGACCGGTCGCTGCGCGCCAGGGCCTGCATCAGTCCGCAGGCGACGCGCGTCTTGCCGACGCCGGTGTCGGTGCCGGCCACGAACCACGCGCGCTTCATGGGAGACTGCGCCCCATCATGGATGACCCCTGCGTCCAATGCGTTCAACGGGTATCCGCACCGTGCCATCCGCGTGCGATGCGGGACGGCCGCTGTCCGCCAGGGGCGACCAGGCATGGCCATAAACCACTTCGTAGGTGGCTGGAATCCGGCCATCCGCGCGTCGGCCGGATTCATAGGCCGCGACAAAGCGCGCATAACGCTGCTTGCCCAGGAGGCCGGTACTGCGCCCGCGCGCCACGTTATGCGCGCCAATGGCCTTCAGGTCGCGCATCACCGACACCACGTCCGCATAGGTTAGGGTGATGTACTCCATGTCCATCACCGGCTCGGCAAACTGTGTGCGCATGAGGGCATCCCCCAGGTCGTGCATATCGATGAAGCCATGCACATGAGGCGCATCGTCCACCGTGGCCCAGGCGTGGCGCAGCTCGCGCAGGG
>JAYUBZ010000066.1:0-15946 GCA_043740595.1 Gammaproteobacteria bacterium | reverse complement strand
GCAGCTGCTGGCCTCCGGTGTGCCGATGATCAACGCGGGCGACGAGCTCGGACGTTCCCAGCAGGGCAACAACAACGCCTACTGCCAGGACAACGAGCTGAGCTGGGTGCGCTGGGACATCAGTGACGAGGAGCAGGCCTTCTTCGCCTATGTGCAGCGCCTGGTGCGGCTGCGCCGCGAGCATCCGATGTTCCGCCGCCGTTCTTTCTTCCAAGGCCGGCGCATACACGGCAGCGACGCCAAGGACATCGTCTGGCTCACCCCGGAAGGGCGCGAGATGAGCGAGGAGGAGTGGCACCAGAGTCATGCGCGCTGCCTGGGACTGCTGCTGGCGGGCGAACAGCTGGATGAGTACGACCAGCGTGGTCAGCGCCTGCACGATGATAATTTCCTGCTGCTGTTCAACGCGCATCACGAGGAGATCGCTTTCCAGCTGCCGCGCCTGCACGACGGCACGGGCTGGGAGATGCTGCTGGATACCGAACACGCCGGCGGCTTGAGCGGCACCGGCCGGTTCGCCCCCGAGACGGCCTACGCCCTCAAGGGCCGGTCGCTGGGGCTGTTGCGTGAAGTACCGATGGAATGACCGGGGAGGAATGGTGTTCGGCGCGACGCTAGACAGTGGGCGTTTTTTCGTTCCTTGTCCCTGGGGAAACGCACGGGTGTCCCTTCGAAGCGCGAGTTCGAGTGATAACAGCCATCTCGTCGTACAGCCATCATCCTTGTCCACGAAGCGACCCGTGCCGTCCGCGGCCCGCGGCCGCATGCGCCAAGGTCTGCTTGCCTGCACCAGGGACAGGCAGTGCGACCCCGGCTTGCACAGGTTGTGCGCACCCGCATCGAATACATTTTTTTGTCCGGCGTAATAACACGCTGTTAGTGCTTGGATTTCCAGTTTCCCCGTCACCCTGGTACGTATCGTGCAATACTTTAAGCACAAGTAGCCTCTACTCCATCAAGGAAGAATCCATGTCAGCGGTGAGTTATCTCTCCACGATAGATCGTTACCATGAATGTCATACGGCCATTCGTGAATTATTGGCATCGATACTCACGGGCATCGGGCGGTCGGATTTGTTCACGCAGCCGATGGCCATGCGCGAGGCCATGTGCCATATCGCCTCACGCTATCCGTTTGTCGATCTGCTCTACACGCTGGATGAAAAAGGCATCCAGTCGAGTGAAAATGTCGCCTGCTCCCCGAGGCACGAGGCCGCGCGCGTCTCCGGCTCTGGCCAGGATCGCAGCCAGCGCCCGTACTTCCTGCTGGCGCGTGACATGGATACGGTGGTGGTGACCGAACCGTATTTATCGACCGCCAGCCGCAAGCTGTGTATATCCGCGGTGCTGAAATGGCGCGATGTCGATGGCAGTGTGCCAGGATTTATCGTGCTGGATATCGACCTGGCCGGTACCGTGGAATTTCTCATGGGTGATACGCTGCGCAAACGCTTTGTGCCGGTGTTTCGCGTGGTCTATAGCACGATAGTCTTTGGCCTGTTCATCGTGGTAGGCCTGTTGCTGCTCTCGGCGTTTCACGAGATCACCACGCTGTTCCACGCGGACAGTGACCGCGCCAGCATTCAGCTCAAGCCGTTTGGCGTGATCATCTTTCTCACGCTCGGTCTGGCGGTGTTCGATCTGGGCAAGACCATCCTGGAAGAAGAGGTCCTGATGCACAAGGACATCTTCCGCCACAGCTCAACGCGCCGCACCATAACGCGTTTCATCGCCGCGATTCTGATCGCCGTTTCCATCGAGGCATTGTTGATGATGTTCAAGGCGGCGCTGAACGAATCCCTGTCCATCATGCCGGCGGTGTGGATGATGCTGACGGCGGTAGGATTGCTGGTGGGTCTTGGCGCCTATGTCTATTTAGGCGCCCAGGCGGAAGTGCTGTTGGTGAATAACAAGGCGACGGCAAAATAACAATGACCGTGCGCGCATTTAGCGCGGAATAGCGGTTCATGGTTGTTGATTGCGGTACAGATGAATTCTATTGAGTTATCGGTCGGTAGCCGACTGCGGAGCACCACGGCCACATTCCATAACACTTTCAGGCGCGCGTTTAAGCAGCGATCATTTCCGGCCCGCTATCCATCCCGCTAGTCGGCGGGTGCGTGAAGCGTGGCGTCCGGCAGGGGGTGCGTGTGCAGCCATCGCCTGGGCACGGGTTGCGTCTCAATTCAGCGTCACACCGACCTTGTTGGCCGCGGCAGTGCGGGTCTCGACGCCGAGCTTGACGTAAATATGTTCCAGGTGTTTGTTGACGGTGCGCGGACTCATGCCCAGTATCAACCCGATATCACGATTGGTCTTGCCCTTGGCTATCCACAGAATCACGTCTGCTTCACGCTGAGTCAGTCCGAATGCCGCGCTCAGTGCCTCCGGGGACGGCTCCCGCATCGACTGCTCATCGAGCACCAGCAGTGATCGACCGCTTCGGATACAGGTGGTTGCGCTGATGGTCAATCGTTTTCCATGGTGCTCTATAACCCAAGGCGGGCGTGCCGCGTGCGGGTCAGGAATGCCCGTGTCGCGTTGTACAGCGAGTCTGTGCCGAAGCAGGTCCGGTAACAACGTGCCTTCGGCGATGTCTATCCCCAGGTACTCCGTAATAAGCTCTTGTGCCTGCGGAGCTATCATGGTCACGCGCGCCTCGTCGTCGAGAGCGATAAATGCCTCGCCGCCGATTTCCGCCGCCTCTTGCAGCTGCCGGACCGCGCGCGAACAACGCAGCCGTGCCGCTATCCGCGCCAGCACCTCCGCGTGGTTGACCGGCTTGGTAAGATAGTCGACCGCGCCGAGTCCGAATCCGCGCACAATGTCATCGGTCGTGTCGAGGGCGGTCATGAACACGATCGGGATGTCACAGGTCTGGCCGCTGCTTTTCAGCCGTCTGCAAGTTTCGAAACCATCGATACCCGGCATCAGGACATCAAGCAGGATCAGGTCAGGCGTGACCAATTGCAGCTGCTTGATGGCGTTGTAGCCGTTGGTCGCCACCAGAACTTTATAGCCGACCTGGTCGAGGGCGTCGGACAGGAAGGCGAGGTTGGCGGGGGTGTCATCGATGATCAGTATTGTGCCCATTTCATATGTTGACATGGCTGCCCTCCAGTCGTGCGTGAACCATTTCGGTGATCTCGGTCAGCCGGAACTCATGCGCCAGGCGCCGTAATAGATGCGCGAATGGGGTGTAGCGTTCATCCAGGCGCTCGATCCGCTCGATCTTCTCCAGCAGTCCTTTGACATAGCCGATGCGCACGACTTCGAGCAGATCATGCAACTGGTCCGGCGGCGGGACCGGCATGCGTTGGACCGCATTGTTTTGTTCATCGTCGGATAGGGCGGAACTTTCGTGCACCCATTCGAGTCCGAGCTGCACCTTGAGTGTCGCAAGCAGATCATCGAGGTCTATCGGTTTCGGAATGAAATCATTGCAGCCGGCGGCTATGCACTGTTCGCGATCCTCGGAAAAGGCGTTGGCCGATACAGCCACTATCACGCAACCGCGAGTCCGTTGGTCAGCGCGCAACCGGCGCGTGGCCTCGAACCCGTCCATCTCCGGCATGACCAGGTCGATCAACACAACATCGGGCGTCTGCGCACCAACCTGCCGCAGACATTCGACGCCATCGGCCGCCTCACTCACTTGAAAGCCCAGCGGCTGTAACGCAGTTACCAGCCAGTGCCGGTGATCAGGTTGATCGTCGACAACCAGAATCGTGCGTCGGTGCCCGCGATAACCGGCGATGCGGCTGCGGGTGCGGTGTGCCGACTGCGGCGTGTGCACTTCGGGCAACGGTATCTTTACCTGGAAGGTGCTACCCACACCCACTGTGCTCTCGACGCTGAGCGCGCCGCCCATCAATTCAGTGAGCATGCGGCTGATGGTAAGGCCCAGACCGATGCCCTCGGCGCGTCCCCCGGTCGATTCCGGACCGCGCTGGAACGGCTGGAATATATGCTCGAGGTCCTGTGCACGGATACCGGCGCCGGTGTCCTTGATCTGAAACCGGGCCATCTCGCGCTTACACGTCACCATCAAGACAACCTCGCCATGATCGGTGAACTTCATGGCGTTGCTCAGCAGGTTGATCAGGATCTGGCGCAGGCGTTTCTCGTCGGCGCGCACCATGGGCGGCAGCGTGGCCTGCGCCTGATAGCGGAACACTATGCCCTTGTCTTCGGCTTGCAGCCGGAACATGCGCACGATCTGCTGGAGGAATTCAGGGAAATTGATCTTGTCATGCGCCAGTTTGATCTGGCCGGCCTCGTTGCGCGCCACGTCGAGGATATCGTTGATCAGCATCAGCAGGTGCTCGCCGCTTTGCCGGATAACGCCGAGGGCCTGGCGGCGCGGGGCAGGTATGCTGCCGTCGTTTTGCAGTAGTTGCGCGTAACCGAGGATGCTGTTCAGAGGCGTGCGCAGCTCGTGACTCATGCCCGTCAGAAACCGGCTCTTTGCCTGGTTGGCGCGCTCCGCCTGTTCCTTTGCCAGTTGCAGCATGGCGTCGGTTTTCCGGTGCTCCTCGATCTCCTGCTGCAGCAGGCTCGTCTGCTTGTTGGATTCCTCCTGTGCGACCAGGTGACTTTCGTGCTTCAGGGTAAGCAACCAGGCGCCGATGCCGATCGGCACTAGCAATACCATGAAAGTTTTAGTGAGCGCGTCATTCAGGATTGGCAGGACTGGCAGGACCGGAAGGTTATGACTGCCTATATCCACCGTTGCCAGGGTCTGTTGATAGTAAACGATGCCGAACACCGCCGCGGCCAGACCGGCGATGGAGATGAAGCGCAGCACGAAGCTGCCGATGCGCGCGCGCAATTCCGACGGATAATAATCCGGAACAAATACATGTACGAGCGCCGCCAGTTGATCGCGCATGCTTGCCCCCGGCTTGCAGGCATCGTGGCAACGCGCGTCCAGGGTGCAGCACAACGAACAGATCGGTCCCTCGTAAGCGGGGCAGTGCGCCATGTCCGCGGATTCGAATTCGTGCTCGCAGATGCAGCAACGGCTGGCCACGGTATTCCCGGCCGGCGCCGCTTGACGGGCGATGTAATACCGGCCGCGCGTGATAATGGCGATCAGCGGTGCAAGCACGAAGGCCACTATCAGGGCTATGAACGGCGCGAGTGCCTGCGCCAGCGGGCCAAACGCCCCGCCGAAGGCAGTGATCGACACGATCGAGGCGATCAACATCGACCCCACCCCCACCGGGTTGATGTCGTACAGATGCGCGCGCTTGAACTCGATGTACGGTGGACTCAGGCCGAGCGGTTTGTTCACTACCAGATCCGCCACCAGGGCGCCGACCCAGGCAACGGCGACGTTGGAATACAGCCCAAGCACCTTCTCAAGGGCGCCGAAGATGCCGAGTTTCATTAACAGGATCGCAATCACCACATTGAACACCACCCACACGACGCGACCCGGGTGGCTGTGGGTAAGGCGCGAGAAAAAGTTAGACCAGGCCAGCGACCCGGCATACGCATTGGTGACGTTGATCTTGATCTGCGACACGATCACGAACAGCGTGACTGCCGCCAGTGCCCAGCCCGGGTCGGAGAAGACATAGCGAAAGCCGACCAGGTACATCTGCGTCGGTTCGCTGGCCTTGTCGATACTGATCTCGTGCTGCAGCGCGAGAAATGCGAGGAATGCGCCGCCGAGGAGCTTGGCGCCGCCGAGCACGATCCAGCCCGGTCCGGCCACCAGCAGCGCGGTCCACCAACGCGTGCGGTTTTGCCGTTTGCGCTCCGGTAGAAAGCGCAGGAAGTCCACCTGTTCGGCAATCTGGGTGATGAGCGAGAACGCAACGGTCGCGGCACCGCCAAACAACAACGGATCGAACGTCGTGCCGTTATCCGGCTTGCCGCCAAAGCTCGCCAGGTCGGCGTATGCCAGCGGGTTCTTATAGGCGATGAAGCCAAAGGGCAGGAGCATCAACAGCAACCACAACGGCTGGGTCCAGAGCTGTAAGCGGCTGAGAAAGGTCACGCCGTACGTCACCAGTGGGATGATGACCAGAGAACTTATCACATAGCCGATACTCAGCGGGATATGGAAGTATAAGTCGATCGCCATCGCCATGATGGCGGCTTCCAGCGCAAAGAATATAAAGGTGAAGGACGCATAGATCAGCGAGGTAATGGTGGATCCAATGTAGCCGAAGCCGGCGCCGCGCGTGAGCAGGTCCATGTCGATGTTGTGTTTCGCGCCATAATATGCGATGGGCAGGGCGGTGAGAAACACGATGATACCGACAACCAGGATGGCCCAGAAGGCATTGGTGAACCCATAACTGATCGCGATCGATCCGCCGATTGCCTCGAGTGCGAGAAACGATATGGCGCCGAACGCCGTGTTCGCCACGCGAAACTCCGACCAGCGCCGGAACGAACTGGGCGTGTAGCGCAGCGCGTAGTCTTCGAGTGTTTCAGTCGCGACCCAGGAGTTGTAGTCCCTTCTTATCTTTACGATGCGTTGCGGTCCAGACGATTGCACGAAAAGACCTCATCGGATAACAGTGCCCAGCTTCCGGCGTTCGGAGCAGGTCAACACGTAATGAAGAAAGCAACATCTATGCCAGCGCATTTATGCCGGCCATCGCAGTGCCGATATGGCGGAAAGCCGGTTTTGTTCAGGCGCATCCGCATCCCCTTCGTCCCGCAGGATGGCGAACACTTGTGCAACCTGCACCAACACGTTTCATCAGGGGCGGTTATCGCACCATTTCAGGGAAGCCCGGGGGTTTGATTGTTTACTGTAGCTGCGCGTGGCACATGCAGGCGATTCAGTAATCTTTCGACTGACCGGATTTTGTGTTCCGCATTCCGCTATCTGTCGTCAGGAAATTAGCCGCCATGGGTGCGCCTGTTGAGTCACGCGTTTCCATTGCATCGCGCATGCGACCGGCGCACGCGATGACCTGTGGCGACGCCGTGCATGCATACGTCAATTGACGTATTGGCGGCGCAGCGCATAGAGGCTCAAATGGTGGCGTCGGAATACAACGGAGAACCATCATGACTACGCTGAGAGAATTCACAAATCGGAGTATGGCGCATGCACTACAGTACGTCGGCGATCGATGCGCCGTGCGCACATCACGCCGCCGTCGCATGTTGTCCTCCCGCCTTACCCCCGATCCAAGTTCGCACAAACCAACAGGAGACAAGCCCATGTCCGCACATTCTGCACATCACACGCCAATATACCGGCGCGTTCCACGCTTGGCTGTTCCTTTGCTGTGGGCCGTGACGACATCCATGATGACGATCGCCTACGCGGCCGGACCACCCACCGCCCAGGTCAACACCACCAAACTGGCGGTGACCGACACTAGCGTGACCGTGGGCGACCTGCACTCTGCCACCGGTACCATGGCGATCAGCGAGATTGGATCGATCCAGGCGGAGATGCTGGCGATCGACCAAATCAACGCCATGGGCGGCATACTCGGCCGCAAGATCGAGGTGATCAAGGAGGACGGCGCCAGCGATTGGCCGACCTTCGCCGAGAAGGCGCGCAAGCTCTTGGTGAACGACCGGGTCGCGACGGTGTTCGGTTGCTGGACCTCGGCGTCGCGCAAGGCGGTGCTGCCGGTGTTCGAGAAGGAGAACGGCTTGCTCTACTACCCGACCTTCTACGAGGGCTTGGAGCAATCGAAGAACGTCATCTACACCGGCCAGGAGGCCACGCAGCAGATCCTCGCCGGGCTCGATTGGGTCGCCAAGACCAAGGGCGCCAAGACCTTCTTCCTCATCGGCTCCGACTACATCTGGCCGCGTACCTCCAACAAGATCGCGCGCAAGCACATCGAAAACGTGCTCAAGGGTAAAGTCGTGGGCGAGGAATATTACCCGCTCGGACACACCAATTTCCGCTCGCTCATCAACAAGGTCAAACTCGCCAAGCCGGACGTGATCTACAGCGTCGTGGTCGGCGGCAGCAACGTGTCCTGGTTCAAGCAGCTCGAGGCCGCCGGCATCAAGGGCGACAATACCACACTGCTCACCATCTCCACGACCGAGGACGAGGTCAAGGGCATCGGCGGCGAGTCGGTGGCCGGCTTCTACTCGGCGATGAAGTATTTTCAATCGCTCAAGAACCCCAACAACGAGAAGTTCGTCGCCGCCTTCAAGGCCAAGTACGGCGCCGACAGCGTGATCGGCGACGTCACCCAGGCGGCCTACCTCGGACCCTGGTTGTGGAAGGCGGCGGTGGAGAAGGCCGGAAGCTTCGACGTCGACAAGGTGGTGGCGGCCTCGCCGGGCATCGAACTGAAGACCGCACCCGAGGGCTACGTCAAGGTCCACCCCAACCACCACCTGTGGAGCAAGCTGCGCATCGGGCGCTGGAAGAAGGACGGCCAGGTTGATGTGGTGTACGAGTCCGGCCTGATCGAACCGAACCCGTTCCCCAAGGGCTATCAGTAACGGCGTAACCGTGAGCGGCAGCGGCGCGATCCAGGATAACAGATCGCGCCGCTGCCTGGGTGACCGAGTCTGACGGAGATCGCGACTATGAGTGATGAGACCTACACGCTGTATGCCACCCTGCTGATGCAGGCATTCGCCGGGTTAAGTCTGTTCAGCGTGTTGCTGCTGATGGCGCTGGGACTTGCGATCATCTTCGGTCAGATGGGTGTCATCAACATGGCGCACGGTGAATTCATGACCATCGGCGCTTACACCACCTATCTGATATCGACCTTCGCCGAGGCGCACGGATTTCTCGGCGAGTCGTTTTTCCTGTCGTTGATTGCCGCCTTCATCGTCGCGTTCGCCGCCGGGCTCCTGCTCGAAGTCGTTTTGATCCGGCGCCTCTACAAGCGCCCGCTCGACACGCTGCTCGCCACCTGGGGCGTGAGCCTGGTGATGCAACAGATGTTCCGCCAGGTGTTTGGCGCGCGCGAAGTCAGCCCGCCGCTGCCCGAATGGCTGACCGGTTCCTACCAGCCGGCCCCCGGCATCGACCTGCCGGTGAGCGGGCTGGTGATATTCGCGCTGATGGTGATCGTGACCTTCGGTGTATGGCTCCTTATGTACCGCTCACGCTGGGGCATACGGGTGCGCGCCACCACCCAGAATCGCACCATCGCCGGCGCAGTCGGCATCAACACCAAGCGCGTCGATCGGCTCACCTTCGCCCTCGGCTGCGGCCTGGCCGGGATCGCCGGTGCGGCATTCACGACCATGGCATCAACGAGTCCTACCACCGGTGGACTGTACATCGTCGACACTTTCCTGGTGGTGGTATTCGGCGGCGCCGCCAGCCTGTTCGGCACCATCGCTTCGGCCTTCACCATCGCCCAGGCGCAGTCGGTGCTCGAGTTTCTCATGACCGGGTCCATGGCCAAGGTGCTGACCCTGGTCTCGGTGGTGCTGATCCTGATGGTGCGCCCGGAAGGTCTTTTCTCCCTCAAGGTTCGCAAGTAACAGAGAGGCATCGCGCAATGGCAAACTTCAGAAAAATCCTGACCGGCCTCACCCACGGCCGCGCCAACCTGCTGAGCGTTGTACTGCTCGCGGCCGTGATCCTGGTGGTGCTGCCGCTGTGGCTGGATATTTTCCGGCTCAACCTGGTTGGCAAATATCTGACCTTTGCCTTCGTGGCCGTGGGCCTGGTGCTGTGCTGGGGATACGGCGGCGTCCTGAGTCTCGGCCAAGGCATCTTTTTCGGACTCGGTGGCTACTGCATGGCGATGTTCCTGAAGCTGGAGGCCTCCGATCCGGTCAGTACCGCCATTCAATCCACTCCAGGCATACCTGACTTCATGGATTGGAACCAGATCAAGGAGCTGCCGTGGTTCTGGCAACCGTTCCACAGTTTTCCGTTCACGTTGCTGGCGGTGCTGGTGTTGCCGACGCTGTTCGCTTACCTGATCGGTGTGACCATGTTCAAGCGTCGTGTCGGTGGCGTGTATTTCGCCATTATCACCCAGGCGGTTGCGCTTATCCTCACGGTGCTGATTGTCGGCCAGCAGGGATTTATCGGCGGCATCAACGGCATCACCGATCTCAAGACACTGCTGGGTTGGGATATCCGCAACAACTCGGCGCGCTACATTCTTTATTACGTGAATGCCGCGCTACTGCTCGGCGCCATCCTGCTCAGCCGCTGGATGCTGTCCACCAAGCTCGGCCTGCTGCTGGTCGCGCTGCGCGACAAGGAGGAGCGCGTACGCTTCTCGGGCTACGACGTCGCCAATCTCAAGATCTTCGTGTTCTGCGTGGCGGCGATGTTCTCGGCGGTCGGCGGGGCGATGTTCACCCTGCAGGTGGGTTTTATGTCGCCGTCCTTCGTGGGCATCGTGCCGTCGATCGAAATGGTGATATTCACCGCCGTCGGCGGGCGCATGTCGCTGATCGGGGCGGTGTACGGCGCCCTGCTGGTGAATTTCGGCAAGTCCTATTTCTCCGAGGCGTTCGCCGACCTGTGGCTGTATCTGATGGGTGGACTGTTCATCGGCGTGGTGGTGTTCCTGCCGAACGGGTTGGCCGGGTTGTTCGACGATCCGCGCCAGACGTGGCTGCCGCTGTGGCGCAGGCTGCAGGCGCTGGTGGCACGGCTGGCGTCGCGCCGTCCCGCGGTGGATGCTAAATCGGGAAAGGAGGTTATATGAGCAAGGCCGAGGTGTTGCTCGCGATCGAAGACCTGACCGTGTCGTTCGACGGATTCCGCGCCGTCGATTCGGTCAACCTGTACGTCGACAAGGGCGAGGTGCGCGTGATCATCGGCCCGAATGGCGCCGGCAAGACCACGCTGCTCGACCTCATCTGCGGCAAAACGCGCGCGACCACGGGCACGATAAAATTCAAGGACATCGAGCTCTCGCGCTTGAGCGAGCACAAGATCGTGCGCGCCGGGGTCGGCCGCAAGTTTCAGACGCCTTCCATTTATGAGGACCTGACGGTCTACCAGAATCTCGAGGTGTCGTTTCCGCGCGGACGCAGCGCCTTGGGCAGCCTGTTCTTCAAGCGCACCCAGGACGTGGCACAACGCGTCGACGAGATCGCCGCCGAAATCCAGCTGACCGGGCAGCTGCATCAGTCGGCCGGGCTGTTGAGCCACGGACAGAAACAATGGCTGGAGATCGGCATGCTCCTGATACAGGACCCGGAGCTGCTGATGCTGGACGAGCCGGTGGCCGGCATGAGCGTGCGCGAGCGCCAGCAGACCGCCGAGCTGCTCAAGCGCATCAGCGCCAACCGCTCGGTGATCGTCATCGAACACGACATGGAGTTCGTGCGCGCCATCGCCCATCGCGTCACGGTACTGCATCAGGGGCGCGTGCTGATGGAAGGTTCGATGGAAACGGTACAGGCAGACGAACGCGTGATTGAGGCCTACCTAGGGCACTGAGGGGAGATAGCTATGTTGGAAGTATCGGATCTGAGTCTGAGCTACGGGCAGAGCAGTGTCATCGAAGGCTTGCGGCTGTCGGTTGCAAAAAATGAAACCGTGGCGATCCTCGGTCGCAACGGCATGGGCAAGTCCACCCTGTTTCGCGGCCTGATCGGCATACTGCCGGCGCGTGCCGGAAGCATATACCTGAACGACGCGGACCTGACGCGGGCGGAAAGTCACGAGCGCGTGGCGCGCGGTCTCGCCTACGTACCGCAGGGGCGCGGGATCTTCCCGAGTCTCAGCGTCGAGGAAAACATCCAGGCGGGCATGGAGAACAGCCGCAACCTGAGCGTGCCGGAGGAGATCTACGCGTTGTTCCCGGTGTTGTTCGACATGCGCCGGCGCAAGGGCGGCAATCTCTCCGGCGGTCAGCAACAACAGCTCGCCATCGGCCGCGCCCTGGTAAGCAATCCCGCGGTGCTGCTGCTGGACGAGCCGACCGAGGGTATCCAGCCGTCGATCATCAAGGATCTCGCCAAGGTGCTCAACGAGATCAAGCAGCTGCGCAAGATTGCCATCGTCGTCTCGGAGCAAGTGTTGAGTTTTGCCTTGGATGTCGCCGACCGCATCCTGGTGATCGAGAAGGGCCGTTTCATCCACGAGGCGACCCGCGACAAGGTCGACGCCGCGAAAATAAGCCAGTTCCTATCCGTCTAAACAGGAGACCAGCCATGCTAGATAAATTGATAGAAGTCGACGTCAACAAGGCCCCCGCGGAGCAGGGTGGGGTATTGCACAACCGCTGGCACCCCGACATCCCCATGCTGGCGACGGTGAAACCGGGTGACGAGTTCCGCGTCGAATGCATCGACTGGACCGGTGGCCAGATCGAGAATGACGACTCGGCCACCGACATCCTCAAGGTGGACCTGACCAAGGTGCATTATCTCAGCGGACCGATCGGCGTGGAGGGCGCCGAACCCGGTGACCTGCTGGTGGTGGACATCCTCGACATCGGCACGCTGAACGATTCCGACTGGGGCTTTACCGGCATCTTCGACAAAAGCAACGGTGGCGGATTTCTCACGGATCACTACCCGGACGCGCGCAAGGCCTGCTGGGACTTCCACGGTATCTTCGCCAGCTCGCGCCACATCCCGGGTGTGCAGTTCGCCGGCATCATGCACCCGGGCCTGATCGGTTGCCTGCCCTCGGCCGAGCTGCTCGCCAAATGGAACCAGCGCGAGCAGGCGCTGGTCGCGACCGACCCGCAGCGGGTGCCGCCGCTCGCCGCACTGCCCTACGCCGACACCGCCCTCATGGGTCGCATGCAATCCGCGCAGGCCAAGGAGGCCGCCAAGGTCGCCGCGCGCACCGTGCCGCCGCGCGAGCACGGCGGTAACTGCGACATCAAGAATCTTTCGCGCGGCTCGAAGGTGTATTTCCCGGTGTACGTCAAGGGCGCCGGCCTGTCCATGGGCGATCTGCATTTCTCCCAGGGCGACGGCGAGATTACTTTCTGCGGTGCCATCGAGATGGCCGGCTGGATCGAGTTGCGCGTCAGCCTGATCAAGGGTGGCATGCAGAAATACGCGGTCACCAACCCGATCTTCAAGCCGAGCCCGCTCGAACCGCGTTACTCCGATTACCTGATCTTCGAGGGTATCTCGGTGGATGAGTCGGGCAAGCAATACTATCTCGACGCGCACGTCGCCTACCGGCGCGCCTGTCTCAACGCCATCGAGTATCTGAAGAAGTTCGGCTACAGCGGCGAGCAGGCCTATGCGATCCTGGGCACCGCGCCGGTGGAGGGGCACATCAGCGGCATCGTGGACATCCCCAACGCCTGCGCCACCTTGTGGCTGCCGACTGAAATCTTCGACTTCAACATCCGCCCGAACGAAACCGGGCCGATCAGGCAGTTGAAGGGCAATATCGACCTGGCAAGCGTGAAATGAGGGTTGCACCACACTATCCGGCCGGTCTATTGACGCACCTGTCTTCGGCACCCGGCCGGAACGCCACACAACGGAGGACCTATGCCGATTTATGAATACCTCTGTCCGGGTTGCGGGCTGTTTTCAGGGATGGTGAAGATGAGCGAGGCGTCCGCACCCGCGCGCTGCCCGCATTGCCAGGACATGGCGCCGCGCGTACTGTCCATTCCGCGATTGTCGTCCTTGTCCCGGACGCAACGGATCGTCGCGGAAAGAAACGAAAAAAGCGCCCACGAGCCACGGCGCGCAAGCCGCAGCGCATGCGGTTGCGATGCCGCTGCCTGCGGACATAAACCACGGCGTACACAACCCAAGCGACCGTGGATGCTCGGGCATTGACAGCGGCTTGATGTGCTGTCCGGTTGCGTTGTAACGGGTAATAGAGATACCGTGCACGCGACATCGATGGATGATCCTCCTCCCCTGGCATAGGGACAGGGGAGGAGGAGTATCGCCGCTTCCTACCAGCCTCGTTTCACGCCATCTGCCTCCCAGAGAGGCGGGGCAATAAAACAACAGACATTATCCAGCGGCCGGAGAGAAAATCATGCCGGAGCAGGATCATTACCCGCCGCGTGCAAGCGGCGGCATTCCGGGGTTTTCATTGGCGATCCACATATTTTTAAGTATCTTATTGATAACATCAAAAGATTGGTTATGATCCCATTGCAGAGGTTGCAGGCATCCATCCGGGAAACCTTCAGCCTTTCCGCATGCGGATGACGTATATATAAGAATAGCGCCGACCGGCATACCGGTTGAGGAGGGAGGGACCCAGTGTCATGAAACGCATACCACTACTCATCGTACCCGCGCTTGCGGTTGTGCTCGCCGCCTGTTCCATCGGACCCATGGCCGTGCGGGCGTCTATGCCGATCATGGACGGCAGCCTGACCGCCATGAATCGCGAAACCGATCTCACCCTGGCGGGCATGGCGATCCCGGCCAACATCAAAATGCTCGATGGCATGATCGAGACCGATCCAAACAATTCCATCCTGCTGACCTATGCCGCGCAAGGGCTCTATGGGTATGCCTATGGTTTCGTGGAGGATGGCGACAGCGCGCGCGCCTCGGCGTTATACCTGCGGGGTCTTGGCTATGCGGAGCGCGGCCTGCGATTGGCCGGCCTCACCCTGGACCTGATGCGCTCACGCCAGGAGGACCTGGAGCAGGCCGTGAGCCGCTTGGGCAAAGACGCGGTACCGGTGTTGTTCTGGGGCGCCTCGAATCTCGCCCGCTGGGTATACCTCAATCGCAGCGATCCGCAGGCCATCGCGCACATCGGGCGGGCCAAGGTATTGATGGAGCGCGTGCTGCAACTGGACGACACTTACTATTATGGTGGCGCGCACCTGTTTTTCGGGGTGTACTATGGCAGCCTGTCGCCCATGTTCGGCGGGGACTACGCGCGCGCACGCCGTCACTTCGACATGGCCTCCAGCATGACGAAGGGAAAATTGCTCATAGTGGATGTGCTGTATGCCGAGTCGCTGGCGCGCCAGACCCTCGATCGCAAGGCCTTCCATGAAAAATTAACCGCGGTGGTACAGGCGCCGATCGATGTGTTCCCGCAAATGGCCCTGGCCAACAGGATCGCCCAAGAAAAAGCCCGACATCTTTTGGATAAAGAAAAGGAATGGTTCTGATGCGCTGGCGCCGATTACTCCTGGCAGTGTGCTGTTGGTATGCACTGGATAGCCAGGCGCAGGACGTGTACACCTTCAAGTTCGCCACCCTGGCGCCCAGCGGCTCCACCTGGATGAACATCATCGAGGACTGGGCCCGGCAAGTTGAAAAAGACAGCCATGGGCGCCTGGTTTTCAAATTGTATCCGGGCGGTGTGGCGGGCGACGAAACCGATGTGCTGCAGAAGATCCATTTCGGTCAATACCACGGCGGCGCCTTCACGGGTTATGGGATCGGCCATGTGTATGCGCCGGCGCGGGTGCTGGAGATACCCTTTCTGTTTCGCAACTACGCCGAGATCGACTATGTGCGTCAGCGCTCCATGAGCGGAATTGAAGCCGGGTTTCATGCGAATGGTTATGAGCTGCTGGGGTGGATGGAGATGGGCTTCGTGCGTTTCTTCTCACGCAAGCCGATACGCAATCTGGAGGACCTGCGCAAGCAGCGTATCTGGTTATGGCAGGGCGACCCGTTGGGGCAGGCGTTTTTCGAGGCCACGAATATTTCGCCCGTTCCCCTGTCCATCACCGATGTGTACACCAGCCTCTCCACCGGCATGATCGACACGGTTTATGCAACACCCCTGGCCGCCATCGCCATGCAGTGGTTTAACAAGACGAAATATGTCACCGATGTCCCCATGGCCAACGGCATCGGCGCCCTGCTGGTGTCGAGAAAATTTTTTGATCCCTTGCCAGCGGATCTGAAGGCGCTGCTGAGATCCACCGGGCAGGCCGCGGGCGTGCGGCTGGTGGCGGAGACGCGCCGGGACAATGAGAAGAGCCTCGCGGTGCTCAGGCAGAACGGGTTGCAGTTTCTCATGACAGACAAGGACGTGGACCCGGCGGAATTCGCCAGGATACGCGACCAGGCGGCGCTGGAGCTGGCGCGTAGCGGT
>JAYUBZ010000065.1:0-6871 GCA_043740595.1 Gammaproteobacteria bacterium | reverse complement strand
CGAGGTCTACGTGCAGGGCCGTACCGACGCCGACCCGCAGCATCTCGCGCAGGTAACCAATGACTTCATCGCCGCGCTCGGAAAAAATCCGGCGCTGGGCGAGTCGCGTACCTTCTACCGTCCGACCGTGCCGCAACTGCGCGTCGAGGTCGATCGCGAAAAGGCGTTGTCGCTGGGCGTGCCGGTCAATGAAGTGTTCGCGGCCTTGCAGGCGCAGATGGGCTCGCTCTATGTCAACGACTTCAACAAGGCGGGCCGCACCTACCGCGTGACTGTTCAAGCAGACGCCGCTTTCCGCGCCAAACCCGAAGACCTCGGCAACATTTACGTGCGTTCCGCTACGACCCAGACCATGATTCCGCTCAAGGCACTGATCACTGTCACCAACATCATCGGCCCGGAACAGCTCGAACGTTATAACGGTTACATCGCCGCCAAGATACTCGGCGGCGCCAAACCCGGCTTCAGTTCGGGCGAGGCGATACAAGCGGTCGAGCAGACCGCGAAGGCGACGTTGCCGCCGGGCTATAGCATTGAATGGACCGGTCAGGCCTTCCAGGAAAATCGCACCGGCAGCGCCTCGGTGTTCGCCTTCGGTTTCGCACTCATCATGGTGTATCTGATTCTGTCGGCGCTCTATGAACGCTGGGGCGTGCCCATGGCCGTGGTGCTGGCCGTGCCGTTCGCGCTGAGCGGCGCGCTGGGCTTTGTGTTCCTGCGCGGTATGGAGAACGACATTTATTTCCAGATCGGTCTCGTGGTGCTGATCGGCCTGGCGGCGAAGAACGCGATCCTGATCGCCGAGTTCGCCATGCAAGGCATGGAGCAGGGCAAGACGGCGGTCCAGGCGGCACACGATGCGGCGCGCCTGCGCTTCCGTCCCATCGTGATGACATCCCTCGCCTTTGTCTTCGGCATGGTACCGCTGGTGCTCGCCACCGGCGCGGGCGCTGCGGCGCGTCAGTCCATGGGCTCCGGCGTGTTCGGCGGCATGATCGTCGCCACCTTCATCGCGCCAATTTTCATTCCGCTCTTCTTCACGCTGCTGGCGCGCAAGCCGCGGCCATCGCACAAACACACAGCGACACCTGGGATCGCTGCGCCGCCGGAGGATCACGTATGAGGATGCAAACCGGCATTGCGGTCCGGCCTGCATTGGCGGGTCTTGGCATGGCTATGGCCATAGTCATCTCGCTGGCGGGCTGCGCCATCGGTCCTGACTATGTGCGCCCCAAGACTGATCTTCCGGCCGCCTACCCGCCACCATCGCAGACCAACACGCCGAATGCCGAACAGGGCAGGGTAGCGGCGCAATGGTGGACGTTGTATGGCGACACGACGCTGAATGAACTTGTCGCCCTCACATTGAAGAACAACGTCGATCTGCGTCAGGCGGTGGCGAAGATCGACGAAGCGAAAGGGATACTGGCCGAGACTGGCTCCAGCTTATTACCGGAAATTGATCTCGACGCCTCCAACACCAAGGCGCGCAGCAGCAGCCTGTCGGCGCAGCGTCTGCCGCCCGGGACGCCGCTGGTCACCACGACCTCGCGTATCGCGTTGTCGACAGCATTCGAATTGGACCTCTGGGGAAAATTGCGGCGCGCCTCGCAATCCGCGCACGCCCAGGTTCTGAGCTCACGCTACGCCAGGGATGTCACGGCGCTCAGCCTCGCGGGTACCACCACCCGTGCCTACTTCACATTACGCGCCCTTGACAACCAGATTGCCGTGTCCCGGGAAACTTTGACATCCCGTGACGAATCCCTGGCCGTGGTAAAAAGTCGTGCCAGCGGTGGCCTTGCGTCGGACCTCGATGTCTATCAGGCGCAAGGCGTGCGTGCCGACGCCGCTCTGCAGCTAACGGATCTGCAGCGTCAGCGGGCGCTGATCGAACATCAGATCGGCAGTCTCACCGGAACCCTGGACCTGAAGATTGCAGCCGGTGATCTCATGCACTTACCGCTACCGACCCTGCCCGATGCCGGACTTCCCGCCAGCCTGCTTGAACGCCGCCCCGACGTGCAACAGGCGGAGCAAGACCTGATAGCGGCGAATGCGCGTATCGGCGTGGCCAAGGCCGCGTCGTTACCAACGTTCTCACTCACCGGCAGCTATGGCGGTCTGAGCGAGGCGTCGAAAAATCTCTACGCAGATGCCGCACGCATCTGGTCTGTGGGGCCGAGCATGCACCTGCCGATCTTCGACGCGGGAAAATACCGCGCACGCACCCGCCAGGCGGAGGCACTCCAGCGGATCTCCGCCGCCGCCTATCAGAAGACAGTCGAGACTGCGTTCCGCGAGGTGGCCGACGCACTGACTAACCTGGAGCAAACCAATCTCACCGTCAATGACACCCAGGCCAAGGTCGATGCGGCGCGCAATGCCCTGCACCTGTCGCGCCTGCGTTATGAATCGGGTTACTCCGGCTACCTCGATGTACTTGACGCGCAACGCAGCGCCAACATCGCCGAGCTTGCCTTGGTGCAAAACCGCCAGGCACAACTGAGTTACAGCATCGACCTGATGAAGGCCCTGGGCGGCGGGTGGTCGCCGTCCAAATCCGGCGTGCAAGAGTAACGCTGACATTACGTCTCCACTCTTTCCTGCTGGCGCGCTTCGATCGTATTATTTCACCCTACAATTCTCTGCTTGCCCGAGGCATGGCCTGCCAGATGTGTGGCCACTCTGGTAATATCGGAGAACAACAATGCAGAGGAGAATAGCAAGCCATGCGGCCAGCCAAGCGTGTCATCATCGTCGGACTGCTGGCAGTCGTCGTGCTTGCGGCTTATCTCGTTGTACACATGCTCAAGGGGCGTGATGACATCGGTATACTGGCCTCCGGTACCATAGAAGCCACCGAGGCACAGCTCGGGTTTCAGGTCCCCGGCCGTATCGATTTCATCGGCGGACACGAGGGCGATACGATAAAGCAGGGTCAGTTGCTGGCAAACCTCGATACGCGCGAGACCCAGGCCCGTCTGGAGCAATCACGTTACCAGGTAACTGTAATGGCGCTGCGCCTGGCGGAGGCACGTCGGGATCTCGCTCGCAACAAGACCTTGCTGGCCGGTGGCGCTATCGTCCAGGAGGCCTACGATAAAACCACACTCACCGTCAAGGTAACCAGCAACGAACACCATCAGGCGCAAGCGGCGGTGCGCGTCCTCGAGGCGGCATTGTCTAACATGGCCATACGCGCCAGTTTCGACGGTATCATTACCATACGCCACCATGAACCCGGTGAAATCGTTGCCGCCGGTGCGCCGGTGTTGACGCTGATGAACCCGGACGATCGCTGGGTGCGCATCTACATCGCCGAGAATCACATCGGTGTGGTACACCTTGGCCAAAAGACGACGATCAGCACCGACACCTGGCCGGGTAAACACTACTCCGGTACGGTGACCTATATCGCCAGCCAGGCGGAGTTCACGCCGAAAAACGTGCAAACCGCCGAGGAGCGGGTGAAGCTGGTGTATGCGGTCAAGGTGCGTATCACCGATGACGCAAAATTCGAATTGAAACCCGGCATGCCGGCGGATGTGCATCTGGACGTGCCAACTCCATGAATGACATCGTACCCGCTATACAGGTGCATGGCCTTTCGTGTCACTTCGGCGCTATCCACGCTATCGATGACGTCAGCTTCACGGTACATCCCGGAGAACTGTTTGGTCTGGTCGGCCCGGACGGTGCAGGCAAGACCACGTTGTTGCGTATGCTCGCCGGTGTACTCAATCCCAATGGCGGCGATGCGGAATTCTATGGCGTCAGCGTGGTACGTGACGCCGAGGCGGTGAAGCAGGTCATCGCCTACATGCCACAGCGCTTTGGTCTGTATACCGACCTCAGCGTAATGGAAAATCTCGATTTCTATGCCGACCTGTACGGGGTCGCGCCAGCGCAACGGCGTACGCGCCTCGAACGGCTGTTTCAGTTCTCCAACCTGGGGCCCTTCAAAGATCGTCTCGCGGGCGCATTGTCCGGCGGCATGAAACAGAAACTCGCCCTGTCCTGCGCGCTGATCCATACGCCAAAAATTCTGCTGCTCGACGAACCCACCTTCGGAGTGGATCCCATCGCACGCCGCGATCTCTGGCTCATCGTGCACGAAATGGTGGAAGAGGGCGTCACCGCCGTGGTGAGCACCGCTTACATGGATGAGGCGGAACGCTTCGACCGGGTGGCCCTGCTGCACGCGGGCCGCGTGTTGGCCCTGGACACACCCACGGCCCTGCAACAGACATTGACCGGGGAGGTGCTGGTCGTCGAGGTCTCGGACCCGTACGCTGCACGCGACCTGCTCACGCAGCATGCACAGGTGCGCGGTGTAGCGCTGTTCGGTGACAAACTGCATGTGGTCGTAACCTCCGCGGACATCGACGCGCCGGTAATCGAGCAGGCACTGCGGTCCGCCGCTATCCAGGTGTTGTCCATGGTGCGCGCCGACGCCTCCCTGGAGGATGTCTTCATCGAACGCATGAGTGGTTCCAGCGCGGCGGCGCAGACTGCTGCAGCACCCGCATGATGCTGCAATCAGGCACTATCGCCGTTTCCGCCGAGGGGTTGTCGCGGGTGTTCGACGATTTTGTCGCTGTCGATCATGTGACGTTCGAGGTGCGACGGGGCGAGATATTCGGATTCCTTGGACCGAATGGTGCCGGCAAGACCACCACCATCAAGATGCTGGCCGGCCTGCTGGCGCCGTCGGCGGGCCGTGGTACGGTGGCTGGCTACGATGTCGCCAGCGAGGCGGAGGCGATCAAGCGCAATATCGGCTATATGTCACAGCTTTTTTCCCTGTATGCCGATCTTACTGTCCTGGAGAACATCGCGTTCTTTTCCGGCTTATACAGTGTCCCGGTGGAAAAACGCGCCACGCGTCGCGACTGGGTGCTGCAGGTCGCTGGCCTTACCGATCAACGCACCCGACTCACCGGCGATCTTCCCTTGGGCATTAAACAACGCCTGGCCCTCGGCTGCGCCGTTCTGCATGAGCCGCCGATCCTGTTTCTCGACGAACCAACCTCTGGTGTTGACCCGCTGTCGCGCCGCCGCTTCTGGGACTTGATCCATGACCTTACCAGAACCGGCACGACGGTATTCGTCAGCACGCATTATATGGAAGAGGCTGAATACTGCCATCGTCTGGCATTGATGAATCGCGGAAAGCTGATCGCCCTGGACACGCCGGCAAACCTACGGGCGGCGGCGCGCGACCCATTGTTCGAATTACGGACTAGCGACAGTCTGCGCACGGTCAAGTTGCTGCAGGGGATGGAAGATGTCCTGGAGGCGGCCATGTACGGCCGCGCCGTGCATGTCACAGTCACCGATGCCGATCGGGCACGCAGCGCGATTCCAGCGGCACTGAGAAAAAACACTATCGGGTTGCACGGCATGCAGCAGATTGCGCCGTCCCTCGAGGACGTGTTCGTATACCAGGTGCGCGCTGCCGGCGGCGCACCGGTGGATTGAGACATGTCGAATTTCCACATCAGCCGCTTATGGGCGCTGGCACGCAAAGAGGCGATTCAGTTGAGGCGCGATACGCGCAGCCTGATACTGGCGTTTCTGCTGCCGGTGGCATTGCTCATGATTTTCGGCTACGCCATCAGCTGGGACGTGCGCGACATCCGCACCGCCGTGCTCAACCAGGACAACTCAGCGCAGTCACGCGAGCTACTCGATGCCTTTCGTGCATCCGGTTATTTCCAGTTCCAGCGGTATCTCAGGCGCTCGCAGGAAATCGCTCCGCTGCTGAATGGTGTGGGTACGCAGTTGGTGCTGGTGATCCCAGCGGATTTCAGCACCCATTTGAATGCCGGACGTCCAGCGCAGCTGCAGGCCATCGTCGACGGCTCGGACGCCAATACCGCCACCATCATCCTCGCCTATACCCGCGCCATTGCGCTGTCTTATTCGCTCAAGGTGCAACTACAGGGTGCACGCCTAAATCTGCCGGTGCGGGTGGAAAGCCGTGTCTGGTACAACGAGGAGTTGCTGTCCCGCAATATGATCGTGCCGGGCCTGGTGGCGGTAATCATGATGATCGTCGCGGCCATGCTGACGTCGCTGACCATCGCACGCGAGTGGGAACGCGGCACCATGGAACAACTGGCGGCGACGCCGGTATCACGCACCGAGATCGTACTCGGTAAACTCCTTCCTTACCTGGGTATCGGGCTGGCAGACGTGGTGATCAGCTCACTCCTGGGGGTATGGGTATTCGACGTGCCGTTTCGCGGCAACGCGGCGTTGTTCATGTTGTTGTCGACCTTCTTTCTCATCGGCGCCTTGGGCCTCGGCATTATCATCTCGGCACTCGGTCGCTCGCAACTCCTGGCCACTCAAGTTGCCATGCTCATTACCTTCCTGCCGGCCTATCTGCTGTCGGGCTTCATGTATTCCATATCGGTGATGCCCGTGCCGCTGCAGACGCTGACTTACCTCATACCGGCGCGCTATTTCATCGTGGTCACGCGTGGCATTTTTCTCAAAGGTGTCGGGCCGGAAGTCCTCTGGGTCCAGGCTCTACTAATGATTGTATTTGCAGTACTCGGTCTGGTTTTCGCCATCCGCGTGTTCCGCAAGGCGTTGCGCTGATGTGGAAAAATAGTCTGGAGCGTATACGCGAGATGGTGCGCAAGGAATTTCTTCAACTGTTCCGTGATCCGCGCATGTGGCGCATCATCTTCATCGCCCCGCTGATACAGCTGGTGATCTTCGGTTACGCCGTGTCCACCGACATCAAGCTGACCAGCACCTTCGTGGTCGATAACAGCCGCTCCCAGGAGTCGCGCGATCTGCTGGATGCGCTGACTGCCTCCGGCTATTTCAAGATCAGCGGACGCTCGCAACGCCC
>JAYUBZ010000064.1:0-5319 GCA_043740595.1 Gammaproteobacteria bacterium | reverse complement strand
GATATTATCCGACACATAAGCGGTTTCCGCCGACGCCATGCGCGGCAGACACAACGCCAACAGTATTAGTATCCCTAACCCTCTTACCGACATCGTATTCCCCCTAGTCATGCGGCCAGCCCGGAATGCCGCAACAGGGCATCGATGCGCGGTTTGCGGCCGCGGAATTTTACGAATAACTCCATGGGTTCATAGGTGCCGCCCTGTTCCAATATGCTGTGCAGAAACTCCTCACCGGTGCGGCGATCGAACACGCCATTCTCCTCGAACTTGCTGAAGGCGTCCGCCGACAACACCTCGGCCCATTTGTAGCTGTAGTACCCCGCCGCATAACCCCCGGCGAAAATATGCGAGAAGCCGTTATGAAAGCGGTTGAAGGCCGGTGGCATCATTACCGCCACCTCGCTGCGGACTTCGTCCAGGAGCTGCAGGACACTCTTGCCGCCGTCCGGATCGAAGTCGCTGTGGAGGCGCATATCGAACAACGAGAATTCGATCTGCCGCACCATCTGCATGGCCGATTGGAAATTCCTCGCGGCGATCATCTTGGTATACAAATCGTCCGGCAGGGCCGCGCCGGTCTGGTAGTGACGCGCCAAGCGGTCGAGGGCCTGGCGTTCCCAGCACCAGTTTTCCATAAACTGGCTCGGCAGCTCCACCGCGTCCCAGGCGACACCATTGATGCCAGAGACGCCGATGTAATCCACCCGCGTCAGCATGTGGTGCAGGCCATGACCAAACTCATGGAACAGCGTGGTGACTTCGTCGTGGGTGAGCAAGGCGGGCTTGTCGCCTACGGTTGGCGTGAAGTTGCAAACTAAATAGGCCACGGGAATCTGTATGTCGGCACCGGCACGCTTGCGGCTGATGCAATCGTCCATCCACGCGCCGCCGCGTTTGCCGGGACGCGGGTGCAGGTCCATATAAAAACGCCCGCGCACTTCCTGCTCGGCGTCGCGGATCTCGTAAAAACGTACGTCCGGGTGCCAGGTCTCGACGTTGTTGAGGCGCGTTATCTTAAGGCCATAGAGCCGATCCACCACCTCGAACATGCCTTGAATGGCCTGGTCCGCGGGGAAATACGGCCGCAGGTCCTCATCTGAAAAGGCGTAGCGCTCTTGCCGCAGTTTTTCCGAGTAGTAGGCAATGTCCCACGACTCCAGGTCGCGCGCGCCGAAGCGCTGGTGGGCGAACTCGCGCAGTTCCTTAAGTTCACGTTGGGCCGCCGGAAGGGAACGCGCCGCGAGATCGCGCAAAAACTCCAGCACCTCGTCGGTGCTTTGCGCCATCTTGGTGACCAGGGACAGCGCTGCGTAATCACGGTAGCCGAGCAGGCGCGCCTTCTCCCGCCGCAGGCGCAGCAGGCGCTCGATGATGGCGGCATTGTCCCAACGACCGGCGTTCGGACCCTGCTCGCTGGCGCGCGTGACATAGGCCTCGTACATCTGCCGGCGCAGCTCGCGGTCGTCCGCATAGGTCATGAGGGGGAGATAGGACGGGCCGTGCAGGGTGAATATCCAACCGGGCTGATTTTTTTCTTCCGCCGCCTGACGCGCGGCGCTCACAGCGCTCTCCGGCAGGCCGGCGAGGCGCTGTTCCTCGGTAACCGCCAGCTGCCAGCCGTTGGTGGCGTCGAGCACGTTTTCGTCGAACTTACTGGTGAGGCTGGACAGCTCCTGCTGGATGTCCTTATAACGCCGTTTATCTTCATCGTTGAGTTCAGCGCCGGCGAGACGGAAGTCGCGCAGGTCGTTGTCGATAATCTTTTTCTGCGCCGGGCTGTAGCCGGGATATTCCGGACCCGCGGCAATCGCCTTGTAGGCGCTGTACACGCGCTCGTCCTGACCGAACTCGGTGGAGTAGGCGCTGAGTTTCGGCAGGCAGTCGTTATATACCGTGCGCAGCGCCTCGTTGTTCATCACGGCATTGAGGTGCGACACCGGCGACCACAGACGGCTCAGGCGCTCGCCCATGTCCTCGATGGGCTGCACGAAGTTGTCCCATGTATAGCCAACGCCGGCGCTGAGCAGGGCCTCGCGCTCGGCGCGGTTGCGCGCCAGCATTTCATCCAGCGCCGGTTCCACGTGCCCCGGGCGGATGTCGTTGAAATGCGGCAGGCCGCTGAAATCCAGCAGGGGGTTGGTGGTTTTACTCGTCTTTTGAATCATGCTGCGGTAGCCTTCGCGGATGCGGTCGTGTGCGCGGCCTAATCTAACATGGTTTGACGCGCGACGAAAAACCCCCACCAGCGGACGGCGCCTGTGAATACCACTCATCCCTACGAGGCGTTGACCCCGGACCGCATCCTGGATGCGGTCGAAGGCTTCGGTCTGCGTTGCACCGGCGGCCTGCTGGCCCTCAACAGCTACGAAAATCGCGTCTACCGCGTGGACACGGAGGAGAGCGGCCCGCTGGTGGCCAAGTTCTATCGCCCGGCGCGCTGGAGCGACGCCGCCATCCTGGAGGAGCACGCCTTTGTGCGTGAACTCGCCGAGGCGGAAATTCCCGCGGTCTGTCCCCTGGTGCGGCAGGACGGTCTCACCCTGTGCGAGCACGCCGGCTTTCGTTACACCCTCTTTCCCTGGCAACCGGGACGGGCGCCGGAACTCAACACTGCCGACGAGCGGCGCATGCTCGGCCGCTATCTGGGGCGGCTGCACCGCGTCGGCCGCGCGGCGCGCTTCGAGCACCGCCCGACCCTGACGGTCGATAGCTACGGCCACGAGTCGGTGGCCTACCTATTAGATAAGCAGTTCATCCCCGGTTATCTGCAACCGGCCTACCGCAGCCTCACCGAGCAACTGCTGCGCGCCATCGAGGCGACGTTTGCCGCGGTCGAGCCGCGTCACTTGCGCCTGCACGGCGATTGTCATCTCGGCAACCTCCTCTGGTCCGGAAACGGCGCGCACATCGTCGACTTCGATGACTGCCGCACAGGTCCGGCGATGCAGGACCTGTGGATGCTGTTGTCCGGCGAGCGCACCGACATGCAGCAACAACTGACAGCGGTGCTCGAAGGCTACACCCAGTTCATGGACTTTGAACCGGGGGAGCTCAGCCTGATTGAACCCCTGCGCACCCTGCGCCTGCTGCACTACAGTGCCTGGCTCGCGCGCCGTTGGGACGATCCCGCCTTCCCGCATAATTTCCCCTGGTTCAACACCACGCGCTACTGGGAGGAACAGGTCTTGGCGTTGCGCGAACAAGAGGCATTGCTGAACGAAGCGCCCCTCGTCTGGCTCGACTAATAATGGTTCTTAGGGCGGGCACGCCACACTAGCACTCCGTCAAATAAGTTTTTCCGTATCGCCGCCACCCAATGGGTTCTGTAGGGTGGGCATCGCCCACCAGCGGAACCCATCGACGCCCCGTGTGGTGGGCGATGCCCACCCTACAACGGCTGAGTCCAGCGCCACCGATTACTCCGTTGCAACTTTCGCGTATGCTTGCGCGATGCTCAACATGAAACGCAACGTCGGACTGCTGGCCACCTGTCAGGCGCTCATGATGACGGCCAATGTGCTGCTCATCACCACTTCCGCTTTGGTGGGACAGCGCTTGGCGGCGCATCAGGGGCTACCCGAGTCCCTCGCCACCCTGCCCTTGGCGGTGCAGTTCCTCGCCACCATGCTCACCACCATTCCGGCATCACTGCTGATGAAGCAGATCGGACGGCGCGCCGGTTTTCTCCTCGGCAGTAGCGTGGGCCTGGCGGGCGCGGCCCTCACGGCTTACGCTATCCAGCAGCAAAGTTTTATTTTGTTCGCCACGGCCACCGCACTGTTCGGCGTCAACAACGGTTTCGGTACCTACTATCGTTTCGCCGCCGCCGACAGCGCTACAGCGGATTACCGCGCCACGGCTATCTCTTACGTCATGGCGGGCGGCGTGCTGGCCGCCCTGCTCGGCACCAACCTGGCCAACTGGACCCGCGACCTGCTGGCCAGCGCACCCTTCGTTGGCAGTTACCTGGTGCTCATCGTTCTCTACACGCTGACACTGGCTGCGACCAGCCTGCTCCGCATCCCGCGCCTGGACGCCTCGACACGCCAGCACTCCGGGCGCCCACTGCGCGAGATCGTCGCGCAAAAGACCTTCATCGTGGCGGCCGCCGCGGCCATGCTCGGCTACGGCGTCATGTCCCTGGTGATGACCGCGACACCCCTGGCAATGCACGCCCATGCCCACAGTTTTTCCAGCACCGCCTTCGTCATCGAGTGGCATGTGCTCGGCATGTTCGCGCCATCGTTTTTCACCGGCCACCTGATCCGCCGCCTGGGTGTAGCCAGCGTGATGCTCACAGGCGCCTTGTTCAACGGCCTGACCGTCGCCATCAATCTCTCCGGCACCAGTGAGACACACTTCTGGGCGGCATTGTTCTTCCTCGGCGTCGGCTGGAATTTTCTGTACGTCGGCGGAACCACCCTGCTGACCGAGTCCTACGACGAACAGGAAAAGGCCAAGGTCCAGGCACTCAACGACTTCCTTATCTTCACCACCGCTACCGGCGCCATACTCACGGCCGGTGTATTGCAGCACGTGTATGGCTGGCGCGTGGTCAACCTCGGCGTGCTGCCCCTGATCGTGGCGATACTGGTCGCGGTACTGTGGCTGAAGCACCGCCATCGCAGCGAACCGATACAGCACACCGCGACCATCGTTAAGGTGGCGTGCCCGCCCTAAGAGCCATTATCACGGAGGAAATCTGATCCATGGCCATACGACCATATAAAGGTATATCCCCCAGCCTTGGCGCCGGCGTCTACGTCGATACCCAGGCCGCTGTCATCGGCGACGTCAGTATCGGCGCCGACAGTTCCATCTGGCCCATGTGCTCCCTGCGCGGCGACGTCAACCACATCCGCATCGGCGAACGCACCAGCATTCAGGACGGCAGCGTTATCCACGTCACCCATCAACACGCAGCCCGCCCCCAGGGCAACGCCACCCTCGTCGGCAGCGATGTCACCGTCGGGCATAAAGTGATACTGCACGGCTGCACGCTGGAGGACCTGTGCCTCATCGGCATGGGCGCCATCGTGCTCGACGGCGCCGTGATACGTTCCCATGTGCTGCTCGGTGCGGGATCGCTGGTGGGCGAAGGCAAAGAGCTGGAGGGCGGCTATCTGTGGCTCGGCCGTCCGGCGAAGCGCATACGCGAACTGACACAAGCGGAAATGAAATGGTTCGAGTATTCGGCGAAACATTACGTGAAACTCAAGAACGATTATTTGTAGGGCGGGCGACCGCCATGCGAGCCCATGGATGGGCGAGGTAGAGCGCTGTCGGGAACAGGCGCCGAGATGGCGGAAGTACTGG
>JAYUBZ010000063.1:0-3820 GCA_043740595.1 Gammaproteobacteria bacterium | reverse complement strand
CAGCCGGGCTGAGCAGCTTCTTGCTGCTGGGTGCCAGCGGATCTGCGTTGCGGCCAGTCCGCTTTAGCACTGACCACCTTGAGGAGTTTTTGAGCCAGGCTTCTCGCCAAGGTGGCCCTAATTTATGGGCCAGCGCTTCGCTCTCCCTGGCTCGGCGCATGATGACGCTGAACTATCTCAATGTCAGATTTCTCGCTGCGCTCGAAATGACAACTTGTTCAGGGCTTCCTTAGAATATAAGGTAGCATTAATAAAAGACAAACGATATTTATTGGACTTTAATATCGCAATATCCGATATTAAATATATGGATATAGATCAAGTACGAACCTTCCTCGCCGTCGCGTCCAACGGAAGTTTTCTGGAGGCCGCCAGCCGCCAGCATATCACCCAGTCCACCGTCAGCGCCCGCATCCACAATCTGGAAAGCAGCCTCGGGGCCAAATTGTTCGTCCGTAACCGCTCGGGCGCCAGCCTGACGCCGGCAGGCCGGCGTTTTTTACGCCACGCCAAATCCCTGGTGCTGACGCTGGAACAGGCGCGGCATGATGTCGGCCTGCCCAGCCGCTTTCGTGCCAGCATCACAGTGGGGGCGCGCATTGCGTTGTGGGAAGGGTTTCTACCGCAGTGGGTAGGGGGCATGCGCGCCAGCGCGCCGGATATTTCCATCAGCAGCGAAATCGGTTTCGAAGAAGACCTGATGCGCCGCCTCATCGAGGGCACCCTGGACATCGGCCTGATGTACACGCCACAACACAGCCCCGGCCTGCAGGTCGAACACCTGTTCGACGACGTGCTGGTGCTGCTCACGACAGATCCCGCGAAACCCTGGCCGGGCCAGGATTACATCGCCGTGGACTGGGGGCCGGCTTTTTATGCACAACACACCAATAGTTATCCTGACGTGGAACGCCCGGCGCAGGTCGTCAATATCGGCTGGCTGGGGATACAGCTGATTTTGACCAATGGGGGCTCTTGTTTCCTGCCCATGCGCATGGCCCGGCCGCTCATCCAAGAGGGCAAACTATTTCAGGTACCCGACAGCCCGCAGTTCCCGCTCCCCGCCTATATGGTCTTTGCGCGCGATAGCGACTCGTCCGTACTGGAACAGGCGCTGTCCGGCCTGCGCGCGCTGGCGCAGGCTGAGCAGACCAAGGCTGCTAATGCGTAATACGCGTAATGCGGGACACCCATCAAATCACAGGAGCGAAAGACATGGACACCGTTCGTGGTATCGTCAGCAACTTGCACACAACGACCCGTGGCAAGTCTATCGCTACCTTTATTCTTGCTGGGGGGGCTGTCCAGATACGCGCCACCTTGCCGGCGGTCATCGCGGAAGGGGATGAGATAACGGTCATGGGACCGCGCAAAAGCGGAATCCTGATTGCCTATGCCTATCGCAACCATACTCAATGCGCCCAGGGTAGCGCCGGCGCGCACTCGCTCTTGATGTATTCCAGCGGTTTTATGTTGCTCACGCTGATCGCGGGCATTGGCCTGCATGCCTGGAATGACGCCAACACCGCGCTGGTCATCGGGCTGATATTTGCCGGAGGCGCTGCCTATTTTTCCCTGGCGTTACGCATCCGCAAGGCCGAGCGTAGCGTGTTTGAACAGCCGCCGGGGCCTGAGAAAATTTAACTTCAAGTCCACGCAACTCTGGTCCCTGTCCCGCGACGCGAGTGGTCGCCGTCGTCCGCCACGCGCCCCCTTGTGCAGGCGTGTCTCCCCCACCCATCCAGGGTATACTCCCCCGCTAGACCCTCACCCTGCCGGCATCCTCACTTTTTCCATCCCGACACGTGATCCGCCTGCCTCCCTTGCGTTCCCTGTTCCAACCCCGGCGACTGCGCCAGATGCTGTTGTGGCTGGTGCTGGCGTTCGCGGTGTTCACGCTGTATCTCGATTTCTCGGTGCGTCATCAGTTCGAAGGCAAACGCTGGGCGCTGCCGGCGCGCGTGTATGCGCGCCCGCTGGAGCTTTATCCCGGCGTCAAATTGTCCCCCGAACAATTACTGACGGAACTCAACCTGCTCAACTACCGTGTCGCCGACGCGCCATTGGAGCCGGGCAGCTTCCGTCGCAGCGGCAATGATATCGATCTCATGACGCGCGCCTTCACCTTTTCCGAAGGCGCGCAAAACGCCCTGGCGCTGCATCTGGAATTCGCCGATGGCCATCTCGACACCCTGCGCGACCTCGGCAACGCCGGCACCGTCACCCTGGCGCGCCTCGACCCGTTGCGCATCGGCAGCATCTATCCGGCGCACAATGAAGACCGGGTGCT
This sequence comes from Gammaproteobacteria bacterium, assembly GCA_043740595.1. GTDB lineage: Bacteria > Pseudomonadota > Gammaproteobacteria > Acidiferrobacterales > UBA6901 > JANNJF01. The sequence continues at coordinate 1,530 of JAYUBZ010000063.1, read as the reverse complement.
GGTCAAATTGGACGAAGTGCCCGCCATGCTGATCAACGCCCTGGTGGCGGTGGAGGATCACAAATTCTATACCCACCACGGCATCGACCCGCGCGGCATGGCACGGGCCATCAAATCCACCCTCAGCGGCGGTCCGGTGCAGGGCGGCAGCACCCTCACCCAGCAGCTGGTGAAAAATTTCTTTCTCACCCCGGAACGCACCCTGCGACGCAAGTTCACCGAGATCATCATGGCCCTGCTGCTGGAGATGCACTACAGCAAGGATGAGATACTCGAGGCCTATATCAACGAGATTTATCTCGGCCAGGATGGCGACCGCGCGATCCATGGCTTTGGACTGGCCAGTCAGTTTTACTTTGGCCAGCCCCTCGCCCACCTGGACACGGAGCAAGCCGCGCTGCTGGTCGGCATGGTCAAGGGCCCGTCCTTGTATGATCCGCGACGCCACGCCGCGCGCGCCCTGGAGCGGCGCAACCTGGTGTTGAGCGAACTGCTGCGCCAGCAATACATCACCCAGGAACAATACGTGGCCGCCAAGGCAGCGCCCCTGGGTGTGGCGAGCAAGGCACCCGGCGGCACCACGCCTTACCCGGCGTTTCTCGATCTGGTACACCGGCAGCTGCGTCGGGATTATCGCGAGGAGGATCTGCGCTCCGAGGGATTGAACATCTTCACCACCCTCGATCCGCAGGTGCAGGCCGCCGCCGAGAACGCCCTGGCCCGCCGCCTGCCGCCCCTGGAAAAATCCCGCGGGCTGCCGGCCAACACCCTGGAGGGCGCGATCATCGTCACCCAGGCCCAGAGCGGCGAGGTCCAGGCCATGGTGGGCGGGCGCGATCCGCGCTTCGATGGGTTCAACCGCGCGCTGGATGCGCGCCGCCCCATCGGCTCGCTCATCAAGCCGGCCATCTACCTCACGGCGCTGGAGCAACCGGCGACCTACACACTGGTCACGCCACTGGATGACAACCGCCTGGTGTGGAAGGAGCGCGGTACCCGCGACTGGACGCCGAACAATTACGACAGGCAGTTTCACGGCGAGGTGCCCCTGCACCAGGCCCTGGCCAATTCCTATAATGTCGCCACCGCCCGCCTCGGCCTGAGCCTCGGCATCCCCAGGGTCATGGACACGGTCCATCGCTTAGGCGTAACGCGCGAACTGAACGAGTACGCCGCCAGCCTGCTGGGGGCGAATGAACTCGCGCCCATCGATGTGGCCCAGATGTATCAAACCATCGCCAGCGGTGGCTTTCAGACGCCGCTGCGCGCCATCCGCGAAATCCTGACTGCTCAAGGTCAACCGTTGCAGCGCTATCCGCTGTCGGTGGAGCAAACGGTGCAACCGGGGCCGATCTACCTGCTGACCACGGCGATGCAGGAGGTGGTGCGCGCCGGTACGGCCCAGGGCTTGCAACAATACCTGTCGCCCGAGCTTAATCTCGCCGGTAAAACCGGCACCACCGACGACCTCAAGGACAGCTGGTTCGCCGGGTTCAGCGCGGACCGCGTGGCGGTCGTCTGGGTCGGCAC
>JAYUBZ010000062.1:0-2403 GCA_043740595.1 Gammaproteobacteria bacterium | reverse complement strand
GGGTGAACCACAGGCGCGAGGGTCCCAGGGCGCAGCCGACCATCTCCTTGGCGCTGCTGCACCAGGTGGGCGGAATACCCGGGGCGCCGGGCGCCTCTGTGTGTGTGCTGGAATCAGTCGTGGTGTCTATCATCCGGTTTGTCATTGCCTTTGTCGCGCACGCAGCGCTATGTCTTTGCGAGGGTCGGTGTCAGCCAGCTGTGTCCGTCGCTCGCCACCAGCAGATCCGCCGATTCCGGCCCCCAGGATCCGGCGGCGTAGTTGGGAAAATCCGTCGCTGGATTTTCCGCCCAGACATCCAGCACCGGCATCAGGAGTTGCCACGCGGCCTCCACCTGATCGGCGCGCATGAACAAGGTGGCATCGCCGACCATCACATCCCAAAGCAGGGTTTCGTAGGCGGCGGGTATGTCCACCTGGAAGGCCTCCTGATAACTGAAGCGCATGTCGACGGGGCGCAAGCGCAACCCCGGACCCGGCTCCTTGGCCATAAACTTGAGCACAATACCTTGCTCCGGATTCATTTGAATGACAAGCCGCGTGGGTTGCGCATTCAAACCCACGGAGGCGGGGAACGACCGGTGCGGCACATCGCGGAAACGGATGGAGATTTCCCAGACATTGGCCGTGAGGCGTTTGCCAGTGCGTAAATAAAATGGCACACCCTGCCAGCGCCAGTTGTCGACATACAGCTTGAGTGCCGCATAGGTCTCGGTGTTGGAGTGCGGGTCGACACCCGGCTCGTTACGATAAGCCGGCAGTTTCACGCCCTGGATGCAGCCTTCGGCATACTGGCCGCGTGCCGCGACGCTATTCACGGCGGCGTGCGGTATGGGACGCAGGGCGTGCAGGACATCGACTTTTCTCCCGCGGATGTCATCGGCGTCGTAGGCCACGGGGGGCTCCATGGCGACCAGGCACAACAACTGGAACAGATGATTCTGCACCATGTCACGCAACGCCCCGGCGTGTTCATAATAACCGCCGCGCTTCTCGACGCCCAAGGTTTCCGCCACGGTGACCGCGACATGGTCCACGTAGCGCCGGTTCCATATCGGTTCGAATATCGGGTTCGCAAAGCGCATGGCTAATATATTTTGCACGGTTTCCTTGCCGAGAAAATGATCCATGCGGAAGAGCTGGCGTTCTTCAAATATCCGGCACAGTGCGTCGTTGATCTCGTGGAAGGACGCCAGATCGTTGCCGAGGGGCTTTTCCACGACCAGGCGCACATGTTCGCGATCCTGCGCCAGTCCGGCCGCGCCGAGACCGACGGCGATCGTCTCGAACAGCGAAGGCGGTGTGGCGAGGTAAAACACGCGCTCCGCCTGGCCTTCCCACCCCACGGCGCGCGCGTCCAGGACCGCAGCCAGTTGCTTGAAACTCTGCGGGTCGGTGGCGTCGATCTTGGTGTAGTGAATCAGGCTGGCGAAGGCCTGCCAGGCCGCTGGTGCCGGCGGACCGCGGCGTGAATTCTGCGTAATGCCTTGGTGGTAATGCTCGACAATGGCGGCGTCGTTGCTGTCGGAACGATCCGCGGCGATCAGCTGAAAATGTTTTGGCAGGTGTCCATCGAGAAAGAGGTTGAACAGGGCCGGCACCACTAGGCGCCAGGAAAGGTCCCCACCGGCACCAAACAGGACAAACAAGGTGTCGCTTGGGGCAGTAGTCGATTTCATCTTATTCTTCTCCGAGGCATGCTTAACGTTCGACACGACATGCCGGCGTGCGTTCCCTCTTTTTGAGTAGGCGCCGTCGTGGCGTGGTCGAGGGTGTCGCTGCGCGACCCATTTTGGCCAGATTCAGAGTTTACGCGCCCAACCGGGGTTGGGCGAGCAATCTCACGGACTGAGTCGGTGTGTCACTCACAGCGGTCAGGCTGTGGGTAGTGTCTCCGTTTAAATTTGACGGCAATCGAAAGCTATGCGCCCGCCTGCTACCATAACCCTTGGCCTAACTGCTCAAGCAAGCCAAAACGCCCCCGTGATCCTAGTCAATTCGGCAAGCTGATTGTGGACATTTCAACCAGCAATGCAATTGTCTGGCGCGTCGTCGCTGGCCATAATCAAACGCATGTCCCGTGGATGGGCCTCTGGGGGACCACCTTCCCCGCCGGCCGTCACACACCCTTATGCTATCCCCCCCTACTTTCGATTCCTGATCGTCGACATTCTGCATCCACACACTTAGATCGTCGACAAGCCTGGCCGCACGACATCAACCCACGCCGATTTACTCCACTTCTCCGCTGCAGCTGTTCTTGCCTTTGTTGGTGGCCCCGGTATCCTGGTTGGGTAGGCTGATGCACTACGCAGTCCCGCTAACCCTCGCTAATTGCAATGCTGATCTGATTGAAGGACGATACCGCGATAGGGACATCTGGAATAACCATTGCGGAACCTA
>JAYUBZ010000061.1:0-5964 GCA_043740595.1 Gammaproteobacteria bacterium | reverse complement strand
CGGATATCTTTAGATATTCGTTTCAAATCTAAGACTCCATTGATGATATATCTGAATAGTAGCCTTGCCTGATTCAGTAGATTCTCTGTACAGGATCTCTAATTATATAGAGGCTACTAGGGCCAGTAAAAAATTATCCTTAAAACTCCAGTGAGTCTCTCAAGTAGACTACAAACTCCACACTCCTATTCTTGCTGAGAAATTAGCAAACATTATGAATGTAGGGAAATTTCCCACTACACCAAATTCGGTGATTGACGACTATAAGTATGACTACTATAGTCGTCATAACGCCAGCCATATGGCTCACAAAATATAGGTAAGTTTTTAATTATTTTTTTTTAAAGTTCTTTTCAACCCGAGCAACGATATCGCTAGGCGAGATTTTAAGCACCTCCGCCACCTTAAACACCGTCCCCAGCGTCGGCAACCTCAGCCCACGTTCCAGGAGCGAGATATAGGTCCGGTCCAGGTCGCTCTCCAAGGCGAGCTGTTGTTGCGACAGCCCGCGTTCGTTGCGCAGGTCTTTGAGCACCAGCCCGAAGGCGGTTTGGATGCGGGGGTGGGAGATCATTCGTCTATTGGAGCGTAGGTGGAGACAGTGAGTCGACGGACTATAGTCGCCGGTTGGGCTGGGCGGGGGAAGGGGTGGCGATATTGAGGGATAACTTAAGGAGGAAGGGATGCTGGTATTGACGCGACGGGTGGGGGAGGTGGTGATCATTCAACCGAAGCTGGAGGTGATGGCGCGGGAGGCGTGCGCCTGGTTTGGGCCGCCGGTGGAGGTGCGGGTGTTGCGGATGGAACACGGGCGGGTGCGGTTGGGGATTTTGGCGGGGGAGGGGTTGTTGATTGCGCGGGGGGAGTGGGGTGGCCGTTGACGCGCCAGGGCGCCGGCGTGGGGATGGTCGCGGCCACTGGCGTGGCCATGCCATAGGTAACCTGCACGACAGTAACGTTGCAACAACGGTGACCGACTCTCGATGACGGATACACTTTCGCAAACCCTCGGGCGGCGCATCCGCGTGTTGCGCGCGGCGCGCGGCTGGAGTCAGGAGGGGTTGGCGGAGATCGCGGGGGTGCATCGCAATTACATCGGCCAGGTGGAGCGCGGGGCGGTGAAGGTGAGCGTGGCGCAGTTGGTGAAGATCGCGCGGGCGTTGGAGGTGGCGGTGGGGGTGTTGGTGGAGGATGAATAGTAGGGAAGGGGCGTTGGCTTAAGCGCGGGTCGCGGGGCCTGGGTGGAGTCGATGCTAGGGCGCCTTCATCCAACCGAGTTGCGTTGTCGCATGCGGAGGGTGTCGACTTAAGGGTGTGTCTGCGTGCGCGGAGTCCGGATAACACAGATCGAACAGATCGCACAGGATGCAGGGAATCACCCGGAAGACGAAGAGCAACAAGAGGAGTTGCAGCATGATGAGAAAAAATAACATCCGGAATAGGATGCTAGTGGTTTCCTTCTGTCTTGGTCGTGATCGCCGCATCGGCATTCCCTCCTCGTCACAGCCCTGTGTACCGCTAGTGAGCGACTGATTCTTATCGGGGTCACCCCTATCGATGTTTCGGTGGAGTTAGCATGCGCGGAGCAGGTGCTTTGTGCAGTGAACAATCTCACAAATAGTAATATGACGGCCTGTGGGGCGTGAGCGAGTTATTCGGAGCAGGTGGCGTTACTTGGGGAGGGAGTACTCAAGTAGGGGGGCAAGGACAGGGGGATGGCCACGGGCGCTGGCACACGCTCGCCATGCCAGCGAATGACCATCATGGTAGACCGGAATAAATGTCCTAAACTCTACTAAGAAACCTCTGAACAAGTCGCAGAAACTCGCAGATGACGTTCCCTCTCCCCCGAAGTACGCGGGGGAGAGGGAAATTGTTCAGAGATCCCTAACAACCCATAAGAACAGGCCCCAAATCCATGACCACACCCCCTGCTGAGAGACTGGAGCTGCGCCCGCGTTTGCAGCAGCAATCACGGCAACAAAATAAGAATGTCTATCGGGTGCTCTTGGTGCTGTTTGGCGTGCTCACTCCTCTCCTCTTAATCCTGCTCCTTTCAAATAAGCTCGCCGAAAAACAGATGGATTGGGCAGCCCTGTGGGCGTCCATGTGGAGCAAGATCGCCGCCGATCCCCTGCAAGCCGGTCTGAATGTTCTTATCCTGTGCGTATTGTTGCTACAACTCGTCTACCAACTGGGCGCGCGGGAGCGCGAACGGTTGGTGCTGACGCGTAGCGCTATCGAGTATTCCTCGCCGCTGCCTGCCTGGTTGCAGTTTCTGTATCCCAACTGGTCGATGAGTTGGGGCCAGGTGCGCGCGTTGTCGTTGCAACCCTCTAAGGTGAACAGCACTTTGCAGGGCGTGGTGCTGGAGCTTGCGACCAGCGCGGGTAAGCGTAGGTTGGCTCCTTATAATTGGGTGGACCCCGAGAGTTATCAGCCACCCTCACCGTGGAAACTGGTCATGCAACTCAGGCGCTACAGCACGGAAGATCTCGCGGCGCAAATCGATACGAGTCCGCTCATGCAATACGTGCGTGCGGCGCTGCCGAATGTGCCGGTGAAGCGGCCAGAGAATCTTATTAACGCGTCGTTTGCCATTGAAAAGAATCCCAGTTCCCTGGTGGTGACGGCGGCGTTTCTGTTCCTCATTGTCTACGCCGTCCTCGATGGCGGGTTCTTGCTGCACGAAACTTATGCGCAAGACCCGCCCTATGCGGCCTTTGCGGTGGCCGGGGCCGTGGCGGCGATGGTGAGTGTGTTCTGGATGCTGCGGAGCCAAGTGCCCATCGCCGAGGGGTTGGTGATCGCCTTGATGACTGGCTGCGGGCTGGGTGTGGCGGCTTATCCGGGGGCGTTGCGCCTTAATGCCCTTACCGATACGGAGGGTCTTAAGACCTATCAATACACACTGACGGTTGGCCGCGAGTTTCAGCCGCCGGTGGCGGGGTTGCCGGTGTTGCATTTCGACAGCTATTACGAATACTGGGCGCAGTTTAAGGCAGGGAGCGAGTATGCGTTTCAACTGCGGCAGGGCGGGCTGGGTTTTTATCAGCTCAACTTGGAGCCGATTGAACATGCGATGCGTGAGTTCTATATAAAAAGCAGGGAAAAATAAGTTAGCGCAACTGGGGTGGACGATAGCCTAGTCATTGCCTTCCTTGCGATGACGCATGCAAAGTAGCCTGTCATTGCGAGGCCGCGCTTTTTGCGGCCGTGGCAATCCCCGACTCCTTGACACGAACCCTCGGGCATTCACGCGGTGTGCCTCCCCCACGGGGATTGCCACGTCGCTGCGCTCCTCGCAATGACAGCAAAAAAGCGTCGTGGTTCCTCCTCGCAAGGACGGCAAGGGGCCACGTCGTTGTCACTCCTCGCGCTGACGGCAAGGAATATTGTACACTGCCTCCCCTGGCCCTGACTCCGCCACACCACACTTCGCCGATGACGTTTCTTTACACGGATTTACACCGCCCGTAATTGGAGTCGAGGGTGTTTATCGGTGAGAATGACAGTCAGCATCGTAATGCCTCCCCGAGAGTGTCGACCCATGTTTTTTTGCCTAGGACTGAAGCCCATCAATAAAAATCGTCTGGCTGCCCTGCTGTTCGGTTGGGTGTGGCTGACGCCGGCCTATGCCGATACCTTGACATGGGAAACGAGTGTCGCCGAGGCGGCGGCCAACAACACCGAGTTGCGCAGCGCGCAAGCCAGCCTGGACGCCGCGGGTTACAACGTGTCCGCCGCCCGCAGCGGTTATTATCCCCAGGTGTCCGCCGGTGTCGGTTATAGCGACACCACCAGCACCAGCGCCGTGCCCGGGTCGGCGACGCCGGGGTCATCCACCTACACCGGCACATCGTACAGTGCATCCCTCTCGGTCAATCAGAACTTGTTCAGCGGATTTCAGGATCGCGCCAAGGTGCGGCAGGGCAGCGCCAACCGCGACGCGTCGGCGGAGAGTCTGACGCTGGCCAAGGCGCGCATCAGTCAGGCCCTCAAGAACGCCTACGCCGGACTCAAGTACGCCCAGGACAGCATCACCCTGGCGGAAAAAATTGTGGCGCGCCAGCAGGAGAACGTGCGCTTGGTGGAGCTGCGCTTTGAAAGCGGGCGGGAGAACAAAGGCTCGGTGCTGCTGACCAAGGCGTCCCTGGCGCAGGCGCGATTGTCTCAGTTGCAGGCGATCCAGGCGCGGGTCACGGCGCAGGCGCAACTCGCCCAGGCGTTGGGACGAAGTGATGCGGACGACCTCGCGGTGGCCGGCGACCCGCCCACCACCGAGCCTGTGGCGCAACCGGATTTTCAGCAGTTGGCGCTGCAGGCGCCGAACTACCTGCAGGCCGTGGCCCAGGAGAAATCCGCCGCCGCCGGCGTGACGCTGGCGCGTTCCGGGTATTATCCCAGTGTGAATCTCAGCGGCAGTGTGGGGCGCAGCGGCAGTAATTGGTTTCCCCAGGATGAGCGCCGCACGCTCGGTCTCAATCTCAACGTGCCGCTCTTCACCGGCGGCCGCGATTACTACACCAGCCGCAGCGCCGTGGCGGGTCTGGATGCGGCGACCTCCGCCAAGCTCACGGCGCAGCGCCTGTTGCTGGCCAATCTCAAACAGGCCTACGCCAACGATGTGCAGGCGGTGGAACGGCTCAAGGTGGACCAGGCCTTCCTCGACGCCGCGAAGGTGCGCGCCGAGATCGCGCACAGCCAGTACAACAACGGGTTGATTACCTTCAGCGACTGGAACCTCATTGAGAATGATTTGATCCAAAGACAAACTTCATACGTGCAGAGCCAGCGTGATCGCGTCGTGGCGGATGCGGCGTGGGAACAAAGCCAGGGCAGAGGAGTAATACCGTGACGTCGTCGCAACCAAAAAACAAGACTCGCCACTACATCATCGCCGCCGTGTTACTGGCTATCGTGGCCGGTGGCGCGTGGTGGACCTGGCGCAACGGCCACGATGTGGCCCCTGCCTATCGCGAGGTGAGCGTCACGCGTGACGATATCGAACTCACCAACCTCAGTACCGGCGTAGTGCAGCCGAAGAACCGCCTGGAGATCAAGGCGCCGATCCCCGGACGCGCGGAGCAGGTGCTGGTGAAACAAGGCGAAAGGGTGCGCAAGGGTCAGGTACTGGCATGGATGAGTTCCACGGAACGCGCGGCCCTGCTCGACGCCGCGCGCGCCAAGGGTGCGGCGGAAGTAAAGCGTTGGGAGGACCTGTATCGACCGACACCCATCCTGGCGCCGTTGGATGGCACCTTGATCACGCGTAACCTGGAAGCGGGCCAGACCTTCACCAGCGCCGATGCGGTGTTCGTCATGTCGGATTTTCTCATCGTCAACGCCCAGGTGGACGAAACCGATCTGGCGCAGATCCACCTGCGCCAACCCGCGAGCATCGTGTTGGATGCCTATCCTGCGGAATCCTTCAGCGGCAAGGTGAGCCAGATCGCCTACGATGCTAAAACGGTAAACAACGTGACCACCTACGGCGTCGAGGTCATGCCGGATAAAACACCGGCCTACATGCGCAGCGGCATGACCGCCAACGTGAGCTTTGTCATCGCCTCCCATCACAACGTGTTGTCGGTTCCGGCAGACGCCGTCAAGACGCGCGACGGCCGTTCCACGGTACTGGTCGCCGCGACAGGCAAAGACGCCAAGCCGGTGGAGCAGGCCATCAAGATCGGCATCAGCGATGGCAAGCGCATCGAGGTGCTTGAGGGCGTGACGCAAGGTGAAAAACTGCTGGTACAGCGCTTGCGCACCAGTCAGGACGCGCCCTCCAGTCCGTTCTCCCCCTTCCGCAAGAAACATTAGACCGGCGCCGGCATGATCGAGCTTAACGATGTGCACAAGACCTATCGCATGGGTGATACCACGGTCTATGCCTTGCGCGGGGTGACACTCAAGATCGAGGCGGGGGAATTTATCGCCATCACCGGTCCATCCGGTTCCGGT
>JAYUBZ010000060.1:0-15267 GCA_043740595.1 Gammaproteobacteria bacterium | reverse complement strand
GGCCGAGTCCGTCCACCCTCGGGGCAGCTCGATCTTCTGCGCCCGCTGCCGGATACGTTCGATGACCGCCGCAGTTCCACGGCGCGATTCCCGCGCGCGCAGTCCCTGACTGAGGAGTTGGATCACTTCGGCGGTTACCGAGCGGTTCTCTTCTTGTGCAAGCTTCTGAATGCGTTTGTAAAGCTTCTCGGGGACATTACGTACATGTAAGGTGGCCATGGGGGATCTCCTTGTGTTCCTGTGCTGAGTCTAGCCGAGGCTGGTTGCAGAATGCAACCATAGAGCCATGAGGGTCGGGCCTCATCCGCTGCGGTGCCACTTTAAATCAAAAGATAACTGGCGGTGATGCTGGATGGAGAGCAGATATAGGTTAGCGCCGCGCAAGGCAGTTAACACCCGATAATCCCCGCTGATGGTCTCGCGCAAACGCGTATTTTTCACCAGGCGCTGTTTTAGGGTTGCCAGGCGCATCAGTCCTTTAAAACGCACCGAGCATTGCGCACTGGCGATTCCGGCTCCACCCACAACTCGGTGCACACACTTCTGCAATGGCCTGCAATGGATTAACGGCTAAGGGTGGGGTGGATGATGGGTGTTGGTCGTTTTGGTTGGCAGGGTTACGAAGGCCCGACCTCGCCGGCCGGTTTACGAATGTACATCGAGACAGGCCGTCAGCCCACAGGCCCCTGACCGCCTTCGACCGGCAGCCGGAACCAGAAAACGGCGCCGCCTTCCGGACCGTTCTGTGCGCCGATCTCCCCGCCGTGGCGCGTGATCAGTTCCTTGCTGATGGCGAGCCCCAGCCCGGTGCTTTTTTCATTGCCTGTGGGAAGGTTCTTGAGTTGCGCGTACTCTACAAACAGCTTGCCCATGTCCTGCGCTGCGATGCCGGGGCCGGTGTCCGACACATCGCAGCGGATAAAACCGGCGTCGCTTCGGGTGGACACGGTCACGCGTGCGCCCGCCGGGCTGAACTTGATGGCGTTGCCGATCAGATTCTCCAGCACCTGCATCAGACGCAGGTCGTCGGCCTGAATGATCGGCAGGCCGGTCTCGAACTGCATTTCGAGGGCGATGCCCTTGCTTTTTGCATAGGCGCCGTTGCGCGTCACCGCCTGACGCACCACCGCGCCCAGGTCGGTCGGCTGCCGGGTTATTCGCAGCCTTCCGCCGCGCAGGGCATGCTGATCGAACAGGTCCGACACGATCTGCTGCATGAACTGTCCGGACTCGATCAGCAGTTCCAGCGCCGACCGGGCGTCCTCCGACAGCGGCGTGCCCGGGACATGTCCGGCGTGGACCTGGCGCGCGATGTCGAGCATGAGCATGATGGGTTTCTTGAGGTCGTGGCTCACGATGCGCAGATAGCGGTCGTTAGTCTCCTTGAGCTGCTTGAGCGAAAGCTGGGCCCTGACCCGCGCGCGCACCACCGCCATGTCCGTGGGCTTGGTAATATAGTCGTTGGCGCCCCACTGCAGCGCGCTGACCACGTCGCCCGACTCGCCGTTTCCTGAGATCATGATGATGGGCACGTCGAGCGCCGAGTGCGACTCGCGCAACTGCACCAGCAGGTCCAGCCCGCTCATGCCCGGCAGCTTGATGTCGAGCAGGATCAGGTCGAACCGGGTTGCGCGTATCTGCTCCAGCGCCCCATGGGCATCGCCTGCGACAGCGACCACATGGCCCTCTCTTTCCAGCCCGATGGCCAGCACGTCGCGCATGCCGGCGGCATCATCGACCACGAGGATATGGGAGGGCTCCGTGACGGCGCCATCGTGCGGGTTGTGCATGGGAAGCCGCATCGCCTCACGTAATAAAAAAGTGACAGAGGGATTATATTCTAATCCCTCTGTCACCTTTTATTCACATTTTTGTGTCCAGGGTACATGCGCACTCTAAATTTGCATCACGCGATGCTCAATGAGATGGGTGTTCCATATTCTCCATGACCCTCGCCCCACTTCCCAGGGAGTATCCACTCCCTCCCGCCCGTCACGCCGCCTTATCCCGCCCGATCGTGAGCTTGAGCCCAAGCGCGCGCAGCAGCTCCATGATCGTGTCGATCTTGGGATTGCCGCGGCGGGAAAGCGTGCGGTAAAGACTCTCGCGGCTCACCCCGGCGGACTTTGCCAGCGCCGCCATGCCGCCCCTGGCCTGCGCGACATTGCGCAAGGCTTCGAGCAACACAGCGGGTTCGCCATCTTCCAGGGCCGCATTGAGGTAGGCGATAACGTCTCTCTGGGTCTTCAGGTAGTTGGACGTTTTGAATGCCGCGGACTTCATCGTTGCCTCCGGTAATCCAACCAGTACGATTTGGCCAATTCGATATCGCGGGCCTGCGTAGATTTGTCGCCACCACTGAGCAGGATCACGCAGGCTCTGCCCTCGCGAGGAAATTACACGGCTCGCACAACGGTACTTGCGTATTTCGATATCCAATGGAGCGTAGCCTGTGGGCCACATTGAAGCAAGCCCTATGGTTTTCCGGAAGGTTCATTCGTTGATCGTCAGTTAAAACGCACCGAGTATTTCGCATTGGCGATTCCGGTTCGACCCACAACTCGGTGCACACACTTCTGCGATGGCCTGCAGCGGATTTACGACTGAGGGCGGGGCGAATGATGGGTGCTGGTCGCTGGTTGTTTTGGCTCGGGGTAATCGAAGCAGGGTAATCAAAGGGTCGGTGTACTTGAAATAGAAACCAATGTTGTTGGACCAGTAAACATACGAATAAGGCCTGTCAGAGGTCAGGAGTGAGTTATCATTATGTTAGAGATCAATAGGTAGGGTAGGTCCGAGCCTTACACATCCTCTCAAACATCCAACCTTCGAGAAGTCTCAAAATGACTTTCTCAGGCCGAAAATTAAAAACAGAAGGCAGGCGCCCCGCCGCCCTGTACAATGCATCCGAGTTTTAACCAACCGGGATTCTCTTAACCATGACCAAAATATTTTCTCTGTGTTTCGTTGTATTGATCGGCCTCGGCCTGGTTGTTCAGGACGCCGATGCCCGGCGTCTGGGTGGCGGCGGCAGCATTGGCAAGCAGCGAACAACTTCACCCCAGAAGCAGGCACAGCCCCCGGCGCCGGCCGCCGCGCCCGGCGCACCGGCTCCGTCCGGTGCCAGCCGATGGCTCGGTCCTCTCGCGGGCCTCGCGGCCGGTGGCTTGCTCGCCTCCCTGTTCATGGGGCAAGGCGCCGGCGGTGCGTTCGGCAGCATGCTGATGATTTTGGCGCTGGTCGCCGGTGCGGTCTTCATTTTCCGCATGCTGCGCCGCCCGTCGCCGCAGCCGGTGCAATACGCCGGCAGTGCTGCGACAAGCATGATCGACATGCCGGCCAGCGGCGGCGCCACCACGCCACTGGCAACCCGCGGCACCCGGCCGCTCTGGTTCGAAGACGCGCCCTTCGCGCGCGAAGCCAAGAAACATTTTATCCGCCTGCAGGATGCCAATGACCGCGGCGATCTCAACGACATTCGCGAGTTCGTTACCCCGGAGATGTACGCCGAAATCAGCCTGCAAATTCAGGAGCGCGCCGGCAAGACCAACAAGACCGAGGTGGTGTCCCTCAACGCCGACATCGCCGATGTCATCACCGACGGCGATCTGGTCATCGCCAGCGTGCGCTTCACCGGACTGATCCGCGAAGAGGCCAATGCGCCGGCCGAGTCGTTCAGCGAAATCTGGCACATCCAGAAGTCCGAGTCGCAACCCAACGCCGCCTGGTTTATTGCCGGCATACAGCAAACCTGAAAATAGTGTGAGGGTCAGAGAGGCCTTTCTTCTAACTATTCCAGGCTGAAAATATTCCCGTAACATCGTCTGGACGTCTTTTCAATCTTCGTGGAACGCACCTGTTTGCAGAGGTGTCCAGCTTTGGTGCCCATAGCGTCAACGCGAACCTTCTGCCTGCCGGAAGGTTCAAGCCGCAGTTTCACATTGGTGCTGGAGAAAAGACATTATGATGTTGCGAAGGATACTGACCAATATCTGCTCTGACCGGTTAGCGGAAAGTCGTGACTTCTATGTTGGGCTTTTGGGGTTCGCGGTCAAGTACGACAGTGACTGGTACGTGCAGTTAGTCTCGCCCGAAAACCCCGAGTTTGAATTCGGAATTATTCGCCGGGACCACGAATTAGTGCCTCCGGAGCACCAAACAAGCCCCCGAGGCGTATATATCACTTTCGTCGTTACGAACGTCGACCAAAGCTACGCGCAAGCTCTAGCAATGGGCCTGGCGATTGTGCAGCCACCGCGTAACGAATTCTATGGTCAGCGACGTTTCCTCACGATGGACCCAAACGGCTGTCTCGTCGATATTTGTTCTCCATGGGAAGCGGAATAACGGCAATTGAATAAAAATATGTTCCAGAGAGTAATACTTTCTAATATTAGAAAGTATTACTCTCTGGAACAGGCTTGTCCGCCCTCTGAGATATCCCCGTTCCCACGGACATCCAGATAGGTACATAATGCCAGAAGGAAAATGCCTCAGAGAGATTGATACTTAAGCAGATTGCACATTGCTAAAAATTTAACCCCTCCGTCACTTTTACGTTGTAAGAACTTAGTGATGCCCCGATGGATAACAATTTTTCCTTTTTTGTCCTGACATTAGCTGTATTGTGGCTTGGTGCAGCAGCCGCTAGTGCGGATGCGGTCACACCACGAGTTCTCGTACCAACCGACCTGAAGAACCACGCCAAGTTTATAAAACGGTTGTCCTCAAGCCAGACAAATGCCATATCCAGCATTTATCCTAATTTTCGTATCCTTAAACTTTGTTCTGGCCATTTTAGTGGCAGTGACCGGGATGAGCTGGTCTTGGGTATCTGGAAACTGATGGCGTCAAAAGACCGCTGGAAGCGCGAAGTGCATCGGATTGGATTAATTTGGAATGGAAAGAATTGGGCTGTGCACAACATCGATGATGAGATTGAAAAAGACGAAAGAATAAGCCATTCGTTTCCCATGCATTGGCAGTTTGCGTTCAGCGAAAGCGGGTTTTCCGGGGAAATGAAGTGTGGTATAGCATCAGAATTTAGTGGCGGTTCAGACCTTACCTACTCGCCTGGAGACCAACCTTTTTTTGACTTGAGAGAGAAAGGACTCTTAAACAATAAACCTGTTTGCTTTGCAACGAGTGATGTCTATAACAACTGGGATTGTCTTGTCTACAGTCCCAAAGATGACCGCTTCCGGCTATGGTTTCAACAGGCCCATGCCGACTGAACCGTGCACGAATCGTACACGGTGTGTCTGCGGCGCAGTATTTTGCCGTTGCGAACCGTGTCTAGGTATATTTAAACAATCGGAGCATCTATGGCGGTAAAGGACAGTAACGGAACAGAGATTAATGATGGCGATTCGGTGCAGGTTATTAAAGATATGAAAGTAAAAGGAACCTCTACCACACTGAAGAGGGGGATGGTGTATAAAAATATACGCCTGACTTCGGATGAAGAGGAAGTGGACTGCGGAAAAGGTAAGGCGACAATTGTGTTGAAGACGTGTTTTCTTAAAAAAGTCTAGAGGCAGTGCATTGTCAATGCTTGGGCCACGTTGCGCAAACCCGACATGCACAGTCTGCTAGCAGGGTTTGCGGCGGTGACGAGGTCATTGCCGGTCTTTGGAGAGCGGGAGTTTTCTCCCGCTTTGTAAATCAGCGGTAAGCCGCCGTACTCCCTGCCTGCACCGCCTTAGCGCAAGCTCTCTAATACGCAACCGCGCGCGTCACACACCAATACGCTGCCCTGTTCATACCAATCCCCGAGCACGCTGCGGCGCGCTGTCTGGCCATTGAGCTGCAGGTCGTGTTGCGCCGGCCGATGGGTGTGGCCATGGATCAAATGATGCACGCCGTGTTGGCGCATGATAGTCGTGACCGTCTCAGTGTTGACATCCATGATCTCCGGTTTTTTCTCCGCCATGGCCGCCTTGCTGGTCTCGCGCAGGTTGCGCACCACGGCGTTGCGTTCGTCCACCGTCTTGCTCAGAAAGCCTGCGATCCATTGCGGGTCACGCACCACGCGGCGGAAGTCGAGGTAGGCCACGTCATCGGTGCATAGGGTGTCGCCGTGCATCAGCAACACGCGTTCACCGTAGAGGTCGATGAGGGTCGGGTCCGGCAGCAGGTGGCAGCCGCTGGCCTTTTCAAAGTCGGTGCCGATGAGGAAATCCCGGTTGCCGTGCATAATGAAGGCCGGCGTGCCGCCTTGGGTGAGGGTATGCAGTGCGTCGACGATGGACGCGAACTCCGCGTCGTTGATGGCGTCGTCGCCGATCCAGTACTCGAACAGATCGCCCAGGATGTACAGCGCCTCGGCGCGCGCCGCGCGCTGGCGCAGGAAGTCGAGGAACAGGCCGATGACCACCGGCCGCTGTGCGCACAGGTGCAGATCGGAGATGAAGAGGGTAGCCATGGGCGCGGCGATGGGCGTCCTACTCGACGATAATGGCCTTCTCGATGATCACCTCGGTCAACGGCACGTCCTTATGGCCGGCGCGGGTGCCGGTGGGCACGCCCTTGATGCGGTCCACCACGGTCATGCCGTCCGCCACCTTGCCGAACACGCAATAGCCCCAGCCGGCGGGGTTGGGCGCGGTGTAATTCAGGAAGTCGTTGTCCGCCACGTTGATGAAGAACTGCGCGCTGGCGGAGTGTGGGTCGCTGGTGCGCGCCATGGCCAGGCTGCCGCGTTCGTTGCGCATGCTGTTGGCGCCTTCGTTCTGGATCGGCGCGTGCGCGCTCTTTTGTACCATGCCTGGAAGAAACCCGCCGCCCTGGACCATGAAGTTATCGATAACGCGGTGCAACAGGGTGTTGTCGTAATAGCCTTCCCGCACATAGGTGAGGAAGTTGGCGACGGTTTTGGGAGTCTTCTCCTCGTACAGCTCGATGAATATCGCGCCGAATGAGGTTTGCAGGCGAACTTGGCTCATGGGTTATTCCTATATTATGTAGGGCGAGTGATAAAGCCACCCGATTCCGGAGTGGACGGCGCGGGGCTCGATTGGGCGCGTGCTGGGGCTACCCGAACGATGTTTCCCGCGGTTATTTTCGTGCCCGTGTATTTTAATTCAGTTGGCCCTTGGTTACCATGCCGCTAGCCATGCACGCCTCCGCCCCCAAGACCCGCTTTGCCCCCAGCCCCACGGGCCTCCTGCACCTCGGCAATATCCGCACGGCCCTGTTCAATTACCTGCTGGCGCGCGGCGCCCACGCCACGTTTCTCCTGCGTATCGAGGACACGGACGCGGCCCGCGGCCACGAGAAATACGCCGAGGCGCTGCAGCAGGACATGGGCTGGCTGGGGCTTAAGTGGCAGGAAGGGCCGGGGGTCGGTGGTCCCCATAGTCCTTATTACCAGTCCCAGCGTGGTGCTGACTATGAGCGTTATTTTACCAAGTTGCAGCAGCAGGGCCAGGCCTACCGTTGTTTCTGCAGCGAGCATGAGCTGGAAGTGGCGCGCAAGACCCAGCTGGCCGCCGGGCGTCCACCCCGTTATTCCGGTCGCTGCCGCGCCTTGAGTGCCGCGGATATCGAGCAGCGCCTGGTGGCGGGCACGCCCGCCACGCTGCGTTTTCATGTGGCCGACGGCGCCACGCTGGTGTTCAATGACAAGGTGCGCGGTGCCCAAACCTTCCGCACCGACGACATCGGTGATTTCGTCATCCGCCGCTCCGATGGGTCGCCGGCGTTCTTTTTCTGCAACGCCATCGACGATGCCCTCATGCAGGTAGGCCTGGTGATGCGCGGCGAGGATCACCTCACCAACACCCCGCGCCAGATCCTGTTGCTGCAGGCCTTGGGGCTGCCCGTGCCCGAGTACGCCCACATCTCCCTGGTGATCGGGGCGGATGGATCGCCCCTGTCCAAGCGCCACGGCAGTCGCACGGTGCAGGAGCTGCGCGCCACGGGTTACTTCCCCGAGGCCATCGTGAATTATCTGGCGCGTCTCGGGCATACTTATGAATCCAACGACTTTATGGATCTGGCGGCCCTCGCCGCGCACTTCGACGGCATGCGCCTGGGTCGCGCACCGGCGCGCTTCGATGAAGTGCAGTTGCTGCACTGGCAGCACGAGGCCGTGTTGCAGCTTCCGCCAACGGTCTTGTGGCCATGGATGGGTACTGCGGTGCACGCCACCGTGCCGGAGGTAGTGCGCGATGCCTTCATCGACGCGGTGCGCGCCAACATCACGCTTCCTGAGGATGCGCAGCGCTGGGCCAGGATCATCTTTACCGACGACTGGACCCCGGCACACGGCTGCAGCGCGGTCGTGGCCGAGGCCGGCGGTGAATTTTTCCGCCATGCGCTCAAAGCCCTCGAACAACACGGCACGGACTTCAAGGCCTTCAGTCAGCACATCAAGGGCGCCACCGGCGCCAAGGGCAAGGCGTTGTTCCTGCCGCTGCGCGCTGCCCTGAGTGGTGAGCTGGACGGACCGGAGATGGTGAAGCTGTTGCCGCTCATGGGTGTTGCGCGCGCGCGGGAGCGTTTGGGGCGTTACGCGGGTTAAGGAACCTCTGAACAAGTGGCAAACACCTTCAGCTTACGTTCCCTCTCCCCCTGGGAGAGGGACAGGGTGAGGGAAAATCAACGAATATCCCCCTCACCCTAACCCTCTCCCCCGAACTGCACGGGCCCCCTTCGGGGAGGCAAAAACCGCACGGAGAGGGGACTGTTCAGAGGTTCCTTTAAGTCTGAGTTGTGCGATGCGCGCAGTTTTCCCTGTCTCCACTGGCTATGCCGCATCGTGGAGTGCGGGAGTTTGCTCCCGCTTGGCGCAAGCGGCGGCAAGCCGCCGCGCTCCATATCGACATGCTTGACTCGACCTCACGCATTCATGTCAAATGAATTCAAACTTCTCCAGGGCGGGTAATTTTTCACATGCTGCATCTCTACAACACGCTGACCAGGACAAAAGCACGTTTTATTCCCATCGAGCCCGGCAAGGTGCGCATGTATGTGTGCGGCATGACGGTCTACGATTACTGCCACCTGGGTCATGCACGGGTGCTGGTGGTGTTCGACATGGTGGTGCGCTACCTGCGCGCGCGCGATTACCAGGTGACCTATGTGCGCAACGTCACCGACATCGACGACAAGATCATCAAGCGCGCCAACGAAAATGGCGAGCCGATGGACGCGCTCACCGGCCGCTTTATCCAGGCCATGCACGAAGACGCCGACGTGCTCGGTGTGTTGCGGCCCGACCAGGAGCCACGCGCCACGCTGTATATGCGCGAGATCATCGACATGATCGCGACCCTGATGGAGCGCGGTTACGCCTACGCCGCCGCCAACGGCGACGTGTATTACCACGTGCGCAAGTTTGCCGACTACGGACAGCTGTCCGGCAAGGCGCTGGACGATCTACGCGTGGGCGCGCGCGTGGAGGCGGACGAGATGAAGCAGGACCCGCTGGACTTTGTGCTGTGGAAGGCGGCCAAACCCGGCGAGCCCCGTTGGGATTCACCCTGGGGCGCGGGCCGGCCGGGATGGCACATCGAGTGTTCCGCCATGTCCACCGCCTGCCTCGGCCAGCATTTCGATATCCATGGCGGCGGCCTCGACCTGCAGTTTCCGCATCACGAAAACGAGATCGCCCAGAGCGAGGGCGCCAGCGGCCACAAGTTTGTGAATGTGTGGATGCACAATGGTTTCGTGCGGATGGACAATGAAAAGATGTCCAAGTCCCTGGGCAATTTTTTCACCATCCGCGAGGTCTTGAAGAAGTACGACCCCGAAGTGGTGCGCTATTTTATTCTGGCGAGCCACTATCACAGCCCGCTGAACTACGCCGAAGACTCCCTGGACAACGCCAAGGCGGCGTTGACGCGCTTGTACACGGCACTCACTGGAAACCGCTCCTGCGTTTTCCCCAAGGAGCCTGACGCCAGTACTTCCGCTATCCATGGCGGTCGCAAGGACCTGCTGGCGGCCACGGACCCGGTGCCGGCGGATGCCGGTGGAGTGATTACGATGTACGAGCAGAGTTTTTTTGCCGCCATGGACGACGACTTCAATACGCCGGTGGCCCTGGCGGTGCTGTTCGATCTGGCGCGTGACATCAATCGCCTGCAGGCCACGGATGTTGCCCACGCCCATGCCTTGGGCGGGGAGCTGCGCAAACTGGCGGGGATTTTGGGGCTGTTGCAGCGCGAACCCCAGGTTTTCCTGCAGGGTGGCCCCGCCGCCGCTGGCCTATCCGTTGAACAGATCGAGGTCTTGATCGGTCAGCGCGTTGCGGCGCGAAAAAACAAACAGTGGGCGGAATCGGACCGTATCCGTGATGAACTCAAGGCCAGAGGGGTAATGCTGGAAGACGCCGGGGGTGCGACCACCTGGCGGCGCCTATGAACGGACGACCGCGCGGGAGTCGCGAATGGCACTTACTTAAGCCCTGGCACCCGTAGGGTGGGCATCGCCCACCACACGGGGCGTCGATGGGCACTGCTGGTGGGCAATGCCCACCCTACAGGTGCGAGGTCTTTAAGATTAAGTGCCATTCGTGCCCGGCGGGGGAACCCCAGGCAACGCCGGCCCAGTGGCCTTACGACCAAGGCGAAATGCGCCCACAAGGGTGAGGGTTTTTGGGCCGAGGCGTAGCTGACGAGGGTGGTCGTTTTCATGCCGAGCCGAATTTTGTCCCCTGATTCGGTCTTCAAATCCGTAAGTGTCTAAAAATTTGCAGGATTCCAGGTCATTCCCCTTGACCCTGATCGGACTTATAAGTAATTTCTCACATAAGACCCGATTCCGGTAGGCCTGCCCGTTTCCGGGCATTTTTTTTCTTTAGAGGATATGACGTGGAATTGACCGGTGCCGATATTTTTGTCCGCTGTCTGCGAGACGAGGGGGTGAAGCACGTGTTCGGCTACCCGGGCGGCGCGGCGCTGCACATCTATGACGCCCTGTACCGACAGGAGGCGGTGGAGCACATCCTGGTACGCCACGAGCAGGGCGCGACCCACGCGGCGGACGGCTATGCCCGCTCCACCGGCAAGCCCGGGGTGTGTCTGGTGACATCCGGTCCCGGGGTCACCAATACCGTCACGGGTATCGCCACTGCTTATATGGACTCGATCCCCCTGGTGGTGTTCAGTGCCCAGGTGGCCACCCACCTCATCGGCAACGATGCCTTCCAGGAAGTGGACGCGGTGGGCATCACGCGGCCCTGTGTGAAGCACAATTTCCTGGTGAAGGACGTCAAAGACCTGGCCAGCACCATTAAAAAGGCCTTCCAGATCGCCACCACCGGCCGGCCGGGTCCAGTGCTGGTGGATATTCCTAAGGACATTACCGCCAACCGCACTGAGTACCACTACCCCAAGAGCGTGGAGATGCGTTCCTACGCACCCGTGGTGAAGGGTCATCCGGGCCAGATCAAGCGCGCGGTGGACCTGATCCTGCAGGCCAGGCGCCCCATGATCTACACCGGCGGCGGCGTGATCCTGGGGGAGGGCTCCAAGGCCCTGACGGAATTCGTGCGCCTGTTGGGGTATCCGTGCACCAATACCCTCATGGGCCTGGGCGCCTATCCCGCCACCGACCCGTTGTTCGTGGGCATGCTCGGCATGCACGGTACCTATGAAGCCAATATGGCCATGCACGAGTGCGATGTGCTGGTGGCCATCGGTGCGCGCTTCGACGATCGCGTCACCGGCGAAATAAAATTATTCTGCCCGCACGCGCGCATCGTGCATGTGGACATCGACCCGGCGTCCATCGCCAAGAACGTGCCGGTGGAAGTGCCCATCGTCGGCAGCGTGGACAGCGTGCTCAAGGACATGATCAAGCTGCTCAAGGCCGACAAGCGCAAGCCGGACAAGGTGGCGCTGCTGGCGTGGTGGGCGCAGATCGACGCCTGGCGCGGGCTCAATTGCCTCAAGTACGACCGCAAGAGCAAACTGATCAAACCGCAGTCCGTCATCGAAAAGCTCTACGCACTCACCAAGGGCGACGCCTTTGTCACGTCCGACGTGGGCCAGCACCAGATGTGGGCGGCGCAGTTCTACAAGTTCGACAAGCCGCGCCGCTGGATCAACTCCGGGGGCTTAGGCACCATGGGCTTTGGTCTGCCAGCGGCGATGGGCGTGCAACTGGCGCACCCCAAGGCGACGGTGGCGTGCGTCACCGGCGAGGCCTCGATCCAGATGTGCATCCAGGAGCTCAGCACCTGCAAGCAGTACAACCTGCCCATCAAGGTGATCAACCTGAATAACCGCTATATGGGCATGGTGCGGCAGTGGCAGGAATTTTTCTACGAGAGCCGCTACTCCCAATCTTATATGAATGCCCTGCCGGATTTTGTGAAGTTGGCCGAGAGTTTCGGCCACGTCGGCATGCATATCGACAAGCCGGGGGATGTCGAGGGTGCGCTGAAAGAGGCGCTCAAGCTGAAGGATCGCCTGGTGTTTATGGACTTCATCACCGATCAGTCGGAAAACGTCTATCCCATGATTGCCGCCGGCAAGGGCCATCACGAGATGCACCTGTCGCCGTGCGAGACCCCGGCGTCGTCCACCAACCGGGAGCTGGCGTGATGCGGCATATCATCTCCATCCTCCTGGAAAACGAGTCCGGGGCACTGTCCCGCGTGGCCGGGTTGTTTTCGGCGCGCGGTTACAATATCGAGTCCCTCACCGTGGCGCCCACCGAGGATCCGACCCTATCGCGCATGACGCTGATCACGCGCGGTTCCGACGAGATCATCGAGCAGATCACCAAGCAGCTGAACAAGCTGGTGGATGTGGTGAAGCTGATAGACCTGACGGAGGGCGCGCACATCGAGCGCGAGATGCTGCTGGTCAAGGTCAATGCAGCGGGCACGGCGCGCGAAGAGGGCAAGCGCCTGGCGGATATCTTCCGTGGCCATATTATCGACGTGACCGACACCACCTACACCATCGAGCTCACCGGCACCGGTGAGAAACTCGATGCCTTTATCCTGGCATTGGGGAAAACCGGTATCATCGAGGTAGTACGCTCCGGGCCGTCGGGCATAGCGCGGGGCGAGAAAGGATTACATGTCGCATAGTAGCGGTCGCATGTTACCTAATGGCAAGTCGCCAATAGATGCGGGGAGTTCCCTGCTACTTGTTAGAGAACCACTGAACAAGTCCCCTCTCCCAAAGGCAGGGGGAACGCAAGCTGAGGACTTCTGTCATTTGTTCAGAGGTTTCTTAGTTCACAAACGAAAGTATCACACAGCGAGAACCTGGAGTTCATCATGAAAGTTTATTACGACAAAGACACCGACCTTTCCATCATCAAAGGCAAGAAGGTCGCCATCGTCGGCTACGGTTCCCAGGGGCACGCGCATGCGCTGAACCTCAAAGACAGCGGTGTCAGCGTCAGCGTGGCGCTGCGCGATGGTTCCCCCTCCGCGATCAAGGCGAAGAACGCGGGGCTTAACGTGAAGAATGTGGCGGACGCGGTGAAAGAGGCGGACCTGGTCATGGTCCTGGCCCCGGACGAGCACCAGCGCAAGATCTACGAAAACGACATCGCCCCCAATCTGAAGAAGGGCGCGACCCTGGCCTTCGCGCACGGCTTCAACATTCATTACAACCAGATCGTGCCGCGCGCTGATCTCGACGTGATCATGATTGCGCCCAAGGCGCCGGGCCATACGGTGCGTAACGAGTTCACCAAGGGCGCGGGTATCCCCGACCTCATCGCCATTTACCAGGACGCGTCGGGCAAGGCCAAGGCCACGGCGTTGTCCTATGCCTCCGCCATCGGTGGTGGGCGCACCGGCATCATCGAAACCACGTTCAAAGACGAGACCGAGACCGATCTGTTCGGCGAACAGGCGGTGCTGTGCGGCGGCTGCGTGGAGCTGGTCAAGGCCGGCTTCGAAACCCTGGTCGAGGCCGGCTATGCGCCGGAGATGGCCTATTTCGAGTGCCTGCATGAATTGAAACTCATCGTCGACCTGATGTACCAGGGTGGTATCGCCGACATGAACTACTCCATCTCCAACAATGCCGAGTACGGCGAGTACGTCACCGGCACCAAGGTGATCAACGAGCACAGCCGCGCGGCCATGAAGGAGGCCATGAAGAACATCCAGAATGGCGACTACGCCAAGCGCTTTATTCTGGAGGGCGCCACCAACTATCCGGAGATGACGGCGCGCCGCCGGCTCAACGCGGCCCATCCCATCGAGGTGGTGGGTGCTGAGTTGCGCAGCATGATGCCGTGGATCGCCGCCAACAAGCTGGTCGACAAGACCAAGAATTGATCCCGCCCGCTGCTGTTCTTATTGGAAACCGCTCCCATGGCTGATGGACACCCGCTGCTGGCGCGGGAGGGCTGGGGGCATATTGCCCTGGCCCTCGCCGCTGCCCTCGCCGTGCATTTTTTCGCCGGTGCGCTGTGGGCCGCCCCCCTTTGGGTGGTGCTTGTGTTTGTCGTGCAGTTCTTCCGCGACCCCACGCGCACCATCCCCCAGGACGCCGGCGCCGTCGTTTGTCCGGCGGACGGGCGCGTGATCGTGGTGGATCAGGTCGAGGATCCCTATCTCAAGCGCCCGGCCCGGCGCGTGAGCATCTTCATGAACGTGTTCAACGTGCATTCCAATCGCAGCCCGGTGGCGGGCAGCATCCAGCAGCGTTGGTACAGCCCCGGCAAGTTCTTCAATGCGGCTCTGGACAAGGCCGCCAGCGAGAACGAGCGCAATGCCCTGTGGGTCAAGACCGACGATGGCAAGGATGTGGTGTTTGTGCAGGTGGCGGGACTCATCGCCCGGCGCATACTCTGTTATGTGGATAAGGGTGATCGCCTGGAGCGTGGCCAACGTTACGGGTTTATCCGCTTTGGTTCGCGCGTGGATGTGTATCTGCCGCCCGATAGCAAGGTAGCGGTCAGCCTCGGCGACAAGGTAACGGGCGGCCGGGACATCCTCGGTTTTCTGGCGGACTAAACTAAAGGCTATCTAAACACGATTTTGTAGAGTGGGCGACCGCCAGGCGAGCCCATGGATGGGCGAGGTAGAGCGCTGTCGGGAACAAATTGCAGGCGTGAGCAAGGTGCTGCACGTCGAAGGCGCAGGCTTTGAGCATGGCCTGGCTGAAAATGTGGCGGCGCAGGTGGCGATCTTGCTCACTGGCGTGCAGCGTTTTTTTTAAAGCTGAGCCCGGCTCGATCGAGAAAGTGCCAGACGCCGTAGTAGCTGACGCGCTTCCATCCCGCTCAGATGTATCAATACCACTCGGTTACGAGGTGAATGGCATGGTTGCAAAAGCACCAACC
>JAYUBZ010000059.1:0-14777 GCA_043740595.1 Gammaproteobacteria bacterium | reverse complement strand
GTCTTAACGCCATGGGCCGCATACGAACAAGTGTTAGCACCGTTGTCGCCATAGTCATGCTGTATCTGGCGGGCAGCGCTGCGCAGGCCGCCCCCCTGGTCAACCAGCTCAAAGGGAATGCCTCCCCCTATCTTGCCTTGCACGCGGCCGATCCGGTGGCGTGGCAGGAATGGGGCCCTGCGGTGGTCGAGCGGGCGCGCCGCGAGAACACGTTGATTTACCTTTCCATCGGCTATTTCTCCTGCCATTGGTGTCATGTGATGCAGCGCGAGAGTTATCGCGATCCGGGCATCGCCGCCTTTCTCAATCAAAATTTCATACCGGTCAAGATCGATCGCGAACTGGAACCGGTGCTGGACGCGCGCATGATCGCCTTTGTCGAATCGACCCGTGGTCGTGGCGGCTGGCCGCTCAATGTCTTCGTCACGCCCGAAGGCCATCCGCTGCACGCCACGCTCTATCTGCCGCCGGATCAGTTCCTCGGTGTGCTGCAGCGCGTCGCCAAGCTGTGGCAGGAGGACAGTGCGGCCCTGGCGCAGACCGCGCGCGCGGCGGATGCCCAGCCGCCGCCGGTGACCACCTTGCCGCAAGACCCGCCGGTGACCACCTTGGCCGGCGACCTCATGAGTGCCGCGCACAAACTGGCCGACCCGTTGCAGGGTGGCTTCGGCGCGCAATCCAAATTTCCCATGGTGCCGCAATTAGAGTTTCTGCTGCGCTATTACGAACATAAGCCGGACGATCAACTCAAATCGATCTTGCTGTTGACTCTCGATCAAATGGCACAACGCGCCCTGCAGGATCACTTGAGTGGGGGATTTTTTCGCTACACCGTGGACCCTGGCTGGAACCAACCGCATTTCGAGAAGATGCTGTACGACAATGCCTTGCTCGCGCGTCTTTACCGGCACGCCGCACGGGTGTTCGCGCGCGCGGATTACGCCGACATCGCCGATCGCACGCTGGACTTTATGCAAACCGAATTGCGCTCCCCCGGCGGGGGGTTGATCGCGGCCCTCTCGGCGGTGGATGCCCGGGGAGTGGAGGGTGGTTATTATCTTTGGCCGCAGGCGGAATTGGCTGCCCTGTTGAGCAAGGATGAGTATCGCGCCTATGCGCTGCGCTATGGGGTGAGCGGCAGCCCGGCCTTCGACGCCGGTTTCCTGCCGGTCCCGGCACTCAGCACGGCGCAGGTGGCGGCCAAGCTGCAACGCAGCCAGGTAGCGACCGACGTCCTGCTGGCGGGTAGCCTAAAAAAACTCCGGGCGGCACGCGCCAAGCGCGCTGCGCCGCGCGATACCAAGGTGCTGGCGGCATGGAATGGCCTGGCCCTGGCGGCCTATGCCGAGGCCGCGCGCAACGGCGGAAAAAAAGAGTATGCCGACACGGCGCGTTCAGTGCGCACTTATATCGCCAAGCATCTCTGGGATGGCACGAACCTGCGCCGCGCCGAGGTGAATGGTCGTGCCTTGGGCAGCGTCAGCCTGGAGGACTACGCCTATGTGTCCCTGGGCCTGCTGGAGTGGGCCGAGCTCAGCGGCCAGGAGGCTGACTACCGTTTCGCCCGGCAGGTGGTGGACCGGGCATGGGCGGTGTACTCCGGGGCGGACGGTTGGCGCCAGCCCCAGGACAGCACCCTTGCGCCGGGTGCAGGTAGCGAGGGTATGACCGCTGATGGGCCGTCGCCGTCCCCTGCCGGTGTGTTGGCCCAGACCAGCCTGCGGTTGGCGAAAAAATTTCATGATGCGCCATTACGCGTCCGCGCACTGGCGGCGATGCGTCGCGATGGTTCCCAGCTTGCCGGCGATCCGTTCTGGCATGCCACCGAACTCGGTGTGCTGTATTTCGAGGAATAGGTCGTTGGAAACGGGCTACTCGGTTGCGAGCTGCTCGAATAGGCATGTCTGTGCCGAGTTGAGTGTGTAATGACGCGTTACCTTACCAAAGCGGAAATCCTTCGTGAGTTTACTCTGGCGCTCGTACGACTAGAGTTTCTTGTCAAATCTGAGTATTAATAAACTTTCCCCTTGCTGTTAGTTTATTACTACGTTATTTTAACAAGAATGACTAGTCAGATCGGTAGCAAAATAAACAAACTCCTCAAAATATGGCCGTCAGGCACCGTGGCGGTGCTGCCGTGGCTGGAAAAACACGGTGCCTACCAGCAGCTGGTTCACGCATACGAAAAAACCTCCTGGCTACGCCGGATAGGCCGAGGGGCCTACGCCAAGGCCGGCGACAAGGTCGAGTGGACCGGCGGCCTTTATGCCATGCAGGAACAAATGGGGCTGCCCGTGCACGTGGGCGGCAAAACCGCGTTGCAAATGCAGGGTTACGCCCATTTCCTGCCGCTCGGGAAAGGTACTATGGTCTTCCTGTTTGGCCTCCCCGATGTCAAGCTGCCCATGTGGTTCAAGCAATACCGCTGGGGCGTCAGGGTCCGGTATACGACGACAAATCTTTTTGCCGGCA
Organism: Gammaproteobacteria bacterium; assembly: GCA_043740595.1. Lineage (GTDB taxonomy): Bacteria > Pseudomonadota > Gammaproteobacteria > Acidiferrobacterales > UBA6901 > JANNJF01. The sequence continues at coordinate 12,305 of JAYUBZ010000059.1, read as the reverse complement.
TGGAGAACCGAGGGCTGACAAAAAAAGAAATGGGGTTCTACGCCGTTAGTCTTTCCGTGCCCGAGCGGGCCATCATGGAAGTCCTGTATGGGGTGCCAAAGGAAGAGTCGTATGAGGAGGCCATGTTGCTCATGAAGGGGCTGACGACGCTGCGTCCCGCGCTCGTGCAGACCCTGCTGGAACACTGCGCCTCCGTGAAGGTAAAACGCTTGTTCATGGTGCTCGCCGAAAGCTGCCGGCATTCCTGGGTCAAGAAGCTCGGCCTGTCGAAAGTGGATTTCGGCAAGGGCAAGCGCATGCTTGTAAAGGGCGGACAGTTCGATCCCAGATACAATATATGCGTGCCCAAACACGCTGATCAGCGAGAAAAGAAAGTGCCGCATGCAAAATTTGGAGCAACGGCAACGCAGGAGTTGTCCAGCCTCCGACAGGTTGCAGGCAAGGTTCATGGAGACTCGGACATGACGATCAACAAGGCAATACAGGAAAAACGCGACGTAATATTGGCGTTGGCGGCCAGACATGGGGCGCGCAACGTGCGGTTGTTCGGCTCTGTCTCCCGAGATGAGGCAGGACCGCAGAGCGATGTGGATATTCTGGTCGATCTGGAACCTGGCCGCAGCCTATTTGATCTCGGCGGCTTGTTGATGGACTTGGAGGACTTGCTGGGACGCAAGGTCGACGTCGTCACGGAAAAAGGGCTGCACTGGTACATCCGCGACAAGGTGTTGAAAGAGGCGGTACGGTTGTGAAGGACGACAGGCTGTACCTGATCCATATCGGAGAATGCCTAGACCACATCGAAAAGTATACGGCCGGTGGGAAAGACGACTATATGAATTCGACGCTGATTCAGGACGCCGTCACTCGCAACCTGCAAATCCTCGCTGAATCCAGCCAGCGCGTTGCGGATTTCCTGAAGGCGTCGCACACCGATGTGCCGTGGCGGGATATCGCCGGTTTCCGCAACGTGCTGGTGCACCAATATCTGGGCGTCGATCTCGACTACGTATGGCGGGTGATTGAGGACAATCTGCCGGCGCTCAAACAACAGGTTCATGCCATGCTGCGGGAACTGGGGGTTGAACGGTCGTGATAAGTAGAACGGCAAACGATGTCAACTTTTGAAAAGAGGCTGCAATGAACCGCGCATGCGCCCTTGAATTCCTCATCCAACTCACCCTATGGCTATTTTATCAGGAGAACCTAGGACATGAATAAACAGCAAGCGTTGGCTCTTTTATCGCAGCATCGGGATGAGATCGCAAAGAAATTTGCGGTCAAACATCTGGCGTTGTTCGGTTCCACCGCCCGTGGCGAGGCGCGTGAGGACAGCGATGTGGATGTGCTGGTGGAGTTCGAAGGCCCCGCGACCTTCGATGGCTACATGGGCGTAAAGTCTTACCTTGAAGAATTGCTGGGCCGTAAGGTGGACTTGGTTACCGAATCGGGTCTGAAGCCGCGCGCGCGGCTGCATGTGGAAAAGGACTTGATCCGTGTCGCGTGATTGGTTGCTGTATTTAGACGATATCGCACAAGGTGCGGAAAAGATTTCTCGCTACGCGAGCGGCTTGTCATTCGAGGAGTTTTGCGCGAATGATGTAATTTTCGATGCCGTCTTGTTCAATTTGCAGGTTATTGGAGAAGCGGCCAAAAAACTCCCGGATGCGATGAGAGTGGCCATGCCAGGAATCGAGTGGTCCGATGCCGCAAAGTTTCGCGACATCATCGTGCATCATTACTTCGCGTTGGACGCACAGATTGTGTGGGACGTGGTGCAAAACCGCATTCCAGAGATTCGTGACGCAGCCCAAGCTTTGCTTGCTAGGCTTGGCGGGAACGGAAAAGTTTAACCAGCGGGGTAACGTTACTGTTACCGCGCCTGGGTCGGTGTGTGGGCAATCGTGGTTAACTACTTGTTCCAGGAAGAAAGTCCTACTCGTTACGCAATGCTTGTGGCGGGCATTCGATGGCTTTCACCTCGAGGGTCATGGGTTTACTCCCACGTAGAATCTGCAGGCGGATTTTTTCACCCGGTTTGCGTTGCGCAATCAGGTCCAGGGCCTGGCATGCATCGTTCAGCGTATCATTGTCGATGGACACGATGACATCCCCTTGTTGCAGGCCGGTTACCACTACGCCTTTTGTGTCCGGCGGTATCTTTAATGCGGTACCCAGTTCCGTAGTGAGCTGCAACGTGCTGGTGCACCCATATCTGGGCGCCGACCTCGACTATGTGTGGCGGGTGGTTGAGGACAATCTGCCGGCGCTCAAACAACAGGTTCATGCCATGCTGCGGGAACTGGGGGTTGAACGGTCGTGAATGGAGTATGAGGTTCTTGAGATGAGCGATCACAAAAAGATATTTGAATCCGAATTGCTTGGCACGCCCACCGAGGTGATGCAGCAGTTCCTCGTGCATTTCAATGCCGAGACTCATAAGTTCGTAGAGGAGATTGCGAAGGCAGCTGGCATGTGGGAACAGTTCGGAGCAGCGGCGAAAAAGCGCGAACAAGTACAAGAAGAGCTGATGATTTCGAATGCATATTTTCTCAACGCCATCAATTCCGCCCTGGTTTCGACCCGGTTGCTGTTGTCGGGCTATATCGTCCCCGCCGGTAACCAAGCACGGTGCGCAGTGGAATCCATGGCCTTCGGCGTCCTGTTGGCCTTTCCCGCTACCAACACCTACCGCGACTGGAAAGAAGACCACGATATCGAGCACAGGGCTCTCCACCGACTAACGCGTAATGCCGAGCATTGTGGGGTAGATAAGAAGAACGTCGAAGTGCTCAAGGAGCAGATCAAGTGCTACGACAAATACAGTCATCCAAGTAAAGTAGCGCTCAAGTCGATCTGGCTTTCCCCTTGTCAGCAGCATCCGGGTGGCGCATGGAATATTGGAGCGGTTTTTGTCCAAAGCGATCTGGAGGAATACCGGCAAGAAATGGAGAACCGCCTTCGCCTGGCACAATTGATTGCTCACACGATTGCTGGCGCTTATGTAACTCTTGGGCTTTCCAATGGAGAGGGCCAATCTTGAGTACACTCATCAACCCTTTTCTGGATGCGTACAAAGTGGCGGCGGGAGAAGGGGCCGCCATCGAGCTAAAGATGCGCCTTCTTGCTAACAAGATTCCAGCGCTTCGGGGTTTTGCCTGTGCGAAAAATCTAGAAGATGTGGAATCACATATCGTTTGCCATTTCGCGGGTGAGTTATCTGAGTATGACTGCCAGACTCTTCGTCTTTGCCGGCAACTGCGAAACAAGCTGCTCCACTGCGATTTCCACGCAGCACGTAACAGACTCAACGAGCTTGATGTTCCCTCAGGGCAGGGAGGTGTCCGGCAGATGGACGTGTCAGGGTTGTCTGATCATCAGATTGAAGAAAGGATCGGCGCGGTGGTATCCGGTGCCAAGAACATCGCCAGGCCCATAGCGGATGCTTCCTCAACCAAGGATGGCGGAATTTATGGCTGGCTGTTGGAATTGGGATGCGCTGACGACTTCACGAAGGTCATCGAGGCATTCAAGGCTGCGGCGGTGATCGTCGATAGATTAATCGAATCAACGGAAAAATCAGCCTTGGATTCGGAGCCAGGGTAATGCCGGGGCAGCGAAAGTAGAGTGAGCTTTTGATACTGCAGCGAAGAGAGGCAAGCCCTACTCGCTACGCAACGCCTGCGCTGGGCGCTCGATGGCCTTCGCCTCGAGGGTCATGTGTTTACTCCCACGCAGTATCTGCAGATGGATTTTCTCGCCCGGTTTGCGTTGAGCGATCAGGCCCAGGGCCTGACGTGCATCCTTCAGCACCTCGTTGTCGATGGACACGATCACATCCCCCGGTTGCAGGCCGGCCCGGTCCGCCGGCCCTCCCCGCAGCAGGCCAGTCACCACCACGCCTTTAGTGTCGGGTGGCATCTTCAGCGCGTTCGCCAGTTCGGCGGTGAGTTGCTGCGCCTCGATACCCAGCCAGCCGCGTTGCGGATGGCCGTACTGGATGATCTGTTCCATGACGTTCTTCGCCAGGCTGATGGGGATAGCGAAGCCGATGCCCACCGAGCCACCACTCTGACTGAAGATCGCCGTATTGATGCCGATGAGGCTGCCGCTGGCATCCACCAGGGCTCCACCGGAGTTGCCCGGGTTGATGGCGGCATCGGTCTGGATGAAGTTCTCGAAGGTGTTGATGCCGAGTTTACTGCGGCCGGTGGCGCTGACGATGCCCATGGTCACGGTCTGCCCGACGCCGAAGGGGTTGCCGATGGCCAGGACTACGTCGCCGATACGGCTTTTATCCGACTGTCCCAGGGTGATGACCGGCAGCTTCGGCAGATCGATTTTGAGCACCGCCACATCCGTCTCCGGGTCGCTGCCGATGAGGCGCGCCGGCGCGCTGCGTCCGTCCCGCAGGAACACCTGGATGGCGTCGGCGCCATTGATGACGTGATGATTGGTCAGGATGTAACCCTGCTCGCTGAAGATCACCCCCGACCCCAGGCTGGTTTCGAGGCGCTTGCTCGAACCGCCACTGCCCGGTGCTATACCAAAAAACTGACGAAACACCGGGTCGTCGAAGAAGGGATTACGCCGCACGGTGACCACTTTGGCGGTATTGATGTTGACCACCGCCGGCGCGGCTTTTTCCACGGCAGAGGCATAGGACACCGGGCCGCTGGTGCGCGCATTGCCTGTCGCCGGATTGGATTCGCGAATTTCGATAGTCGGTTGAACCTGCTGTATCAAGCCTGGCCAGAACACGGTCAATATGAAGGCGATGGCCAGGCCCAGGGTGATCATCTGGGCGAGGAAAATGGCAAGGCGTTGCAGGCGCATGGTGGACTCGTGGTTCTGGGTCAGTGCGGCATTTTACAGGGTAATACGATTCTGTCGCGTGCGCGCTCGCCTCTTCAGGACTTGCTCCTCACCTGCATCCGGACGATGACGGCCCACGACAAGCAAAATCCCCCCGCCAACTCTTGACTGCCTCGGGACGATGTACCATCCTATGCCGCTGCTCATAGGGCCTATAAGCATTAACTTATGAATATAAGTTTTTGAGTTGTAAGGTGTTTTTTGCATTCCACCGATGGGTTACCCATCTGGGTTTGGTCAATTTTCAGGGGGTTTCATGAGCGATGAAGGTGTAGACCGCGGCAAACGGCGGTTTCTGACGGCCCTGACCACGGGCGTGGGGGCAGTGGGTGCCGTGTTTGCAGCCACGCCGTTTGTACTGAGTATGATGCCCAGCGCGCGCGCGCGCGCCGCGGGTGCACCGGTAGAAGTGGATATCAGCAAACTGGAACCGGGTCTCGGGATAACCGTCGCCTGGCGCGGTAAGCCGGTGTGGATCGTCAAGCGCACCCCGCCGATGCTGGCCACCCTCAAGACGGATATTGACCTCTTGGTGGATCCCAACTCCCTGCGCGATCAGCAACCCCCCTACGCCAAAAACGAAACACGCTCCATCAAGCCCGACATCCTGGTGCTGGTGGGTATCTGCACCCACCTCGGTTGTTCGCCCAGCAAGAAGTTCGATATCGGCGTCGTGTCCGGCATGGGTGACAACTGGCCGGGCGGCTTCTTCTGCCCCTGCCACGGTTCCAAGTTCGATCTCGCGGGTCGCGTCTTCAAAGACGTGCCGGCCCCGACCAATCTGGTGGTTCCGCCCCATGACTATCTCAGCGACACGCGCATCATCATCGGTGTCGACAAAGCCAAAGGAGCCGCGTGATGCAAAAGCTGCTTATCTGGATCGATGAACGCTTCCCCCTGACCAAGGTGTGGGAAGAGCATCTGTCGAAATACTACGCCCCCAAGAATTTCAATTTCTGGTATATCTTCGGGATCCTCGCCACGGTGGTGCTGGCCAACCAGATTGTCACCGGTATTTTCCTCACCATGCACTACAAGCCGGATACCGGCCTGGCCTTCGCCTCGGTGGAGTACATCATGCGCGATGTGCCCTGGGGCTGGCTGATCCGCTACATGCATGCGGTGGGCTCCTCCATGTTCTTCATCGTGGTGTACCTGCACATGTTCCGCGGCATCATGTACGGCTCCCACCGCAAGCCACGCGAACTCATCTGGCTGTTCGGCATGCTGATCTTCGTGGCACTCATGGCTGAGGCCTTTATGGGCTACCTGTTGCCCTGGGGCAATATGTCCTACTGGGGCGCGCAGGTGATCATCTCGCTGTTCGACGCCATTCCCTATATCGGCTCAGGTCTGTCAGAGTGGATACGTGGCGATTTCGTGGTGTCGGATGCCACCCTCAACCGCTTCTTTGCCTTCCACGTGATCGCCCTGCCCATGGTCCTCATCGCCCTGGTGTTTGTGCATATCGTGGCGCTGCATAAGGTTGGCTCCAGCAACCCGGACGGCATCGAGATCAAGAAAAAGAAAGGTCCGGACGGTATTCCCCTCGACGGCATCCCGTTCCACCCGTACTACACGGTGAAGGATCTCGTGGTGGTCATCCTGTTCCTGATGGTGTTTTCGTCCATCATCTTCTTTTCCCCGGAGATGGGCGGCTGGTTCCTGGAGCATGACAACTTCATGCCCGCCAATATCCTGCAGACGCCGCCGGAAATCGTGCCGCTGTGGTACTTCACGCCGTTCTATTCCATCCTGCGCGCCGTCACCTATCCGCTGTTTGGGGTGGACGCCAAGGTCTGGGGTGTAATGGCCATGGGTACGTCCATCGTGGTGCTGTTCCTGGTGCCGTGGTTGGATCGTTCGCCGGTGAAATCCATCCGTTATCGTGGCTGGATGTTCAAGCTGGCCCTGGGAATTTTCGTCATCAGTTTCTTCATCCTGGGTTATCTGGGTACCAAGCCGCCGTCCGGTCTGGCCAAGACAATAGCGCAGGTGTGTTCGGTGCTGTATTTCGCTTTCTTCCTGTTGATGCCCTGGTACACCAAGATCGACAAGACTAAGCCCGTTCCGGAAAGGGTGACCCCATGAAGAAACTCATTGCAATTGTTATTTTGGCCGCGCTACCGGCCGCCGTCCTGGCAAGCGAGGGCGAAGGCCCGAAGCTCGATGCGGTCAAGATCGACCTTGGAGACCAGCCGTCGCTGCAACGTGGCGCGCGTATTTTCGTGAACTATTGCCTGTCCTGCCACAGCGCTTCCTACATGCGCTACAACCGCATGGGCAAGGACCTGGGCATCAGTGACGAACTGGTGAAGGAAAACCTGCTGTTCGCCGCAGACAGGGTGGGCGACCTCATGCAGGCGGTGATGCCAGCGGACGAGGCCAAAGCGGCCTTCAACACCGTACCGCCGGACCTCACCCTGGAAGCGCGTGCGCGCAGCCCGGAGTGGTTCTACACCTACATGCGCAGCTTCTATCAGGACGACAAGTCCGTCAGCGGCTGGAACAATCGGGTCTTTCCGCACGTGGCCATGCCCCATGTCCTGTACGAGTGGCAGGGGCACCAGCAGCCGGTCTATAAGACGTTGAAGGTGATCACCCATGTGGAGCAGGACGGCAAGCAGGTTGAGAAAACCATCGACGAAGAGAAGTTCGATCACTTCGAGCTGATCAAGCCCGGCACTATGACGTCCGCCGAATACGACAGCGCCATGCGCGATTTGACCAATTTCATGGTCTATATGGCTGAACCCGCCAAGCTGATACGTCCGCGACTCGGTGTTTATGTGTTACTCTTCCTCGCGGTATTCTTGGTGGTGGCCTATTTGCTCAAAAAGGAATACTGGAAAGACGTCCACTAAGCGGCTGATCATCCTTTCCTCACGAGGGGGCCCTTTCTGCAAGGGCCCCCTTTGCTGTTCATAAGTTATCGCAGGTAGGAGAACCCGGCAATGGCATCCCTGGCAACCAGAAAACACGTAATGACCCTGTATTCGGGCATGACGGACCCTTACAGTCACCGCACGCGTATCGTCTTGTACGAAAAGGATGTGGAGTGTCAGGTGGTGCTGGTGGACATCCGCAAGAAGCCGCGGGAATTGTCTGACCTCAATCCGTACGATACGGTGCCGACCATGGTCGATCGCGACCTGGTCTTGTACGACTCGCTCATTATCAACGAGTATCTGGACGAGCGCCTGCCGCACCCGCCGCTTATGCCGGTGGATCCCGTTTCCCGTGGCAAGGCACGCCTCATGCTCATGCGCTTCGATCGTGACTGGTACAGTCAGACGACCGACATGGAAGGCGCGGACAAGAAAGCCGCTCAACGCGCGCGTAATGTGATCCGCGATGGCCTTACCGTGATTTCCCCGGCTTTCAAAGAGCAGCCGTACATATTGGGCGAAGAGTTTTCACTGGTGGACTGTTCCCTCGCGCCGCTGCTGTGGCGCCTGCCGATCTACGGCATCGAGCTGCCGCGTCAGGCCCGGCCCATCCTGGACTACGCCGAGCGCCTGTTCGAGCGCAAGTCGTTCAAACTCAGTCTGACGGAGTCAGAACAGGAGGCGATGGCGCGCGTGAAGTAAGCGGCGGGCGTCGAACTCATGGCGGAAATTCCCACCACACGTCCCTACCTGCTGCGCGCCATCGTCGACTGGGCGATGGATAACGGGCTCACACCCCATATCCTGGTGAATACCACCGTCGCCGGTGTCAACATCCCTCCGGGCTATGCGCAGGACGGAAAAATCACCCTCAACATTCATCCCCAGGCGGTGCAAAACCTGCAGCTGGGTAAAGAGTGGATTATGTTCTCGGCCCGCTTCAATGGCCGCAGTGTCGCGATCGAGGTCCCGGTGTCCGCGGTGGCCGCGGTGTTCGCGCGGGAAAATGGCCAGGGGTTTTTCTTTCAGGAGGAGGGTGTGACCACCGTAGCGGCGGCCAGCGACGCGCCGCCGACCGATACCCCGCCCACCCCCACTTCCCCGACGCGCAAAGGCCCCGGCCTCAAGATTGTAAAGTAGGCGTGCGTTAGTTGTAGCGGGTCGATAGGTTTAATGCAGTACTTGTGTGCCTTCCAGAGAAATCCCCGCCAATTCATTGCCGATAATCACCAGGCGTCCCGGGTGGCGGCTGGTATCGTCGTGGGTGTATTCGAATTCGTAGCTGCGGTGCAGCGTCGGTTTGCCGCGGTGCATGACCACTTTAACGGCGATGCAGGCGACGGTTTCATCCAGAAATTGCGCATCCATGCGCTGGCAGGCGTGGCGCGCCGCCACGCCTGCCAGCTCGCGCGTGCGCATGGCCGATAGCCAGTAACCCAGGAAAAGGGCAAGTAGTGTCAGGGCAGTGAAGTATTCCATCGGTCTATTCAAGCATGGAACACGCGCGCCGGCCAGATCGAGTCTCGGGTGGCTCCCCGGGGGTTAGTGCAGGGTTCTGCGTTCCTTTTTGTAATTTTGTAGGGTGGGCATCGCCCACCACACGCGACGCTGGTCGGCCTGGGTTGGTGGGCGATGCCCACCCTACAACAGCAACGGCATTGCGTAGCGGAGAAGCCCGTCACACGAGGCTTCTGTCTGCATCAGCCCGTGATGACGGTCGCACGACACATTTTGGCGCAGTGCGCGGTCAGGGCGCGGCCCTGACCATGGCTTTTAGAGCCGCCAGCCAAATTTCACGCTGTAAGAAGTAGCCTTCCCGGTCTTGTCCGTTTCCAAGGCGATGTTCACCAGACCGAAATTCACATTGACGCCGGCGAACACTTTCGAATAGGAAAAATCCTCTCCGACCAGTCCAGGCACGCCCACCGGCGTGCTGCTGACCCAGACCTTGCCGAGTCCGGCGTAGGGGGTGACCAAGGTGAAGCCTTTGGAAACGGAAAGATCCACGCCCTTGGTATTGAAGTCCAGCTGGCTGACACCTTGCAACGTACTGTAGCTGCCGCGCAGCGCTAAGGCCGGAGTGGCGACGCCGCCCTTGAGCAAGGCATAGCGCAACTCTGCACCCCACAATTTGATGTTGCTGTTGGGGATGGCGGAATAAAACGCGCCGACGTCAATGCCCAGGGGCAGTCCTTTGTGGACGTGCAGCTTGGGCACCACCAGGGTGCTGCCGGAGCCGCCGTTGGTGGCTTTTTTGAAGATATCCGCATGTTCCAGTTTCGTGCTGCTGCCTTCCAGACTGATATCGAAGCCAGTGATGCCTAGGGGTTCGGCAGGTATCACCGCTTTATAGCTGAGGGCGGCGCCCAGGTCTTCGGACAGCAGGCGGAAATCATTCTGCAGGATAATGCTGTTCAGAGCGTTGATATTGGTGGCCGCGTTGGCGGTACCGGCAAGAGACACGAGCAGGGCGGTGAGGGTGATGCGACGAAACATGGTGGATCTCCTTGTGTAGTAGCGATGCGAAAATACTACAATATATAGACCAACAACAGCTGTATTTGTAGGGTAAGCAATACCCATCCACTAATCGATGGCCGTCATTTCATGGCGGCCCATGCCACCCGCGTCGACGACAGAAGTAAATTCTAGAGTATATAGACCGACAAAAGCAGCAGGCCATAACCGCCAATCAGAAGATAAACGGCGAGCTTGTTGAGCACATGCAACACCGGGCCGATATAGGCGATGTGGCCCAGGGGGATGAACAGCCCGATGAGTCCGAGGATAAACAACAGCAAGCTGATGAACGCGCTGTTGCGTGAGGGGGCGCTGGCCTTCATGTGTGACGGTCTCCGTAGTGTGATGATATCGTGGCGGCGATCATGCGGGCGGAAAAATCTTGTCCGGATTAAGGATGCCCTTGGGATCGAACTGTAATTTTATACGCCGCATCAAATCCAGCGTAATGGGATCAATGGCGCGATTGATGTAGTCGCGTTTTTCCCGCCCGATACCGTGCTCCCCCGAGAGCGTGCCCCCGAGGGCCAATACCAGATCGAACACGCGGCTGAGACAGGGTTTGGCGTTCTCCGCCTGGCGCGGGTCCTGGGCGTCGTACAGCAGATTGACATGGATGTTGCCGTTGCCCGCATGCCCAAAATTCACGATGGGAATGGCGTACTCACGGCTGAGGGCGGCGAGGCCATCGATCAGATCGGCGATGCGCGATACCGGCACGACCACGTCTTCGTTGAGTTTGTTGGGGGCGATGGTGCGCAGGGCCGGGGACAGGGCCTTGCGCGTGGCCCACAGCGCCGCTGCCTCCGCGGCTGTCTGCGCGGCCTTGATCTCCACGAGTCCATGGCCGGAGGCGGCAATGCTGACGGCCTGCACGGCGCTCTGCATGCTGCTTTCCATGCCGTCCACTTCTATCATCAGCAGGGCGCCAGCGTTGCGCGGTAGTGCTACGGGTGAGTAGTCGCGGATCATTTCGATGGCGGCGGCATCGATGAACTCAAGGGCGCAAGGGGTGACCGGCTGGGCCATGATGCGCGCCACCGCCGCCGCCGCGTCGGTCATGCTGGCATAGATCGCCTGCAGCGTGCGTTGGGTCTGGGGCAGTGGTGTGAGTTTGAGTGTTGCTTCAGTGACGATGGCCAGGGTGCCCTCCGAGCCAATGATGAGACGTGTCAGGTCGTAGCCCACGACACCCTTGGTGGTATAAACGCCGGTGTGGATCTCGTCGCCGGTACCGGTGACCGCGCGCAGCCCGAGCACATTTTCCCGGGTGGTGCCGTACTTCACCGCGCGCGGCCCGGCGGCGTTGTGCGCCAGGTTGCCGCCGACGGTGCAGAAGGCGGCGCTGGTGGGATCGGGCGGCCAGAAGAATCCCACTGCCCGCGCGGCATCCTGCACCGCCTGATTGGTGACACCGGGTTCCGTCACGATCACGCGGTTGGCCGGGTCGATTTTCACAATGCGCGTCATGCGTTCGAGGGACAGCACCACACCCGCGCGCAAGGGCACCGATCCACCGCAGGTGCCGGTGCCGCGGCCGCGCGCCGTGACGGGGATGGCGTGTTCGTAACACAGGCGTACGACAGCAGCGACCTGGTCATGCTGTGTGGCGAACACCACCGCGTCGGGCAGGTGGTGCTTGCGCGAATTATCGTAGCCATAGGTCCAGCAGTCGGACGGCTCGGTGAGCACGTTGGGTGCGCCGACGGCTGCCTGCAAGGCGTAGAGGAAGTCCGGTGGCAGGGTTTGCATGCTGTCAGGCCGGCGCGGGCGCCAGCCTTGGGTAGGGCCTAGTCGACATATTCGAAAAGTTTCACCACCCGTTCGATGCCGCTCACGCGGGTGGCGGCGTTGGTGGCGAGTTCACTTTCCTGCTGGCTGACCAGGCCCATGAGAAACACCGACGTGTTCTCCGTGACCACGGTGACACGCGAGGCATGCAGACCACGGGTGGCGATCAGGCGCGACTTGACCTTGCCGGTGATCCAGGCGTCGCGTGAGCGTTGGGAAAAGGTGCTGGGT
>JAYUBZ010000058.1:0-4154 GCA_043740595.1 Gammaproteobacteria bacterium | reverse complement strand
GGCGTGTCGGCGTGGATGCTCGAACTGATCATGGTGCTGTCTGCCGTTCTGGGGAAATATTCGGATCTCGCCGTGGTGGGCGCGCTGCTGTTCGTCAATGCCGTGTTGGGCTTTATGCAGGAGCGGCGCGCCGCCGGTGTCGTCGAGACGCTGCGGAAACGCTTGCAGGTCGGTGCGCGCGTCCTGCGCGAGGCTAACTGGCAGGTCATTCCCGCACGCGAACTGGTCCCCGGCGATATCGTCCGTGTGCGCAGCGGCGATATTATTCCGGCAGACGTCAAACTTCTGACTGGTGAATTGAGTGTTGACCAGTCTGCGCTCACCGGCGAATCCAAGGATGCCGACAAGGCGCCTGGCGACGTGCTCTCGTCGGGATCCGTCGTGCGCCGGGGAGAAGGCAACGGCGTGGTGATGTTGACCGGGGCGCAGACCTACTTTGGTCGCACGACGGAACTGGTGCAGCAGGCGCGTCCCAAGCTTCACATCGAAGCAGTGGTGGCCAAGGTGGTGCGCTGGCTCTTCGTCATAGTCGGCACGCTGCTCAGCGTGGTCATCGTGATGTCGCTGATCCGCGGCACACCACTCCTAGAAATGGTTCCGCTCATGCTGGTCCTGTTGATGAGTGCGGTGCCGGTCGCCCTTCCCGTCATGTTCACGGTCAGCATGGCCGTCGGGGCTAAGGAGTTGGCGAAACGCGGCGTACTGGTCACGCGCCTCAGCGCCGCGGAGGATGCCGCGACGATGGATGTGCTGTGCGTGGACAAGACCGGCACGATCACGATGAACCAATTGGCCGTCACCGGCGTGATCCCGCTGGCGCACGCAACCGAAGCCGACGTACTGTTCGCAGCAGCCCTCGCGTCGCAGGAATCCAACCAGGATCCGATAGACCTGGCGTTCCTCGCCGCAGCAAAAGAGCGGCATATCTTCGACGGCGTGCCTGCAATTACGCCAGTTTCCTTCGCGCCATTCGACGCAAAAAACCGGCGCACGGAAGCCGTGATCGAACAGAACGGACAACGGCTGCGCGTGATAAAAGGTGCAGTGCGAACCGTCGCAGCGGCCTGCGGCCTCCAGCCCCCGGCGATCGAGGCGCTGGAGGCTCGTGTTGCCGAATCCGCGCTAAAAGGCTATCGGACGCTGGCGGTGGCGCGCGGTCCTGAGAATGGCATGCCCGAACTCGTCGGACTGGTGACCTTATACGATCCGCCCCGGCTAGACGCCAAGCAGCTCATCGCCGAACTGCGTGACCTCGGCGTATCCGTGAAGATGCTCACCGGCGATGCGCTGGCGGTGGCGAGTGAAATCGCACAGGGAGTGGGGTTGGGTAACATCCGGCGCGTGGCGGATTTGAAAGCCGCGAGCGCCCAGGCCGGTAACGGGGCGGTTGATCTATTGGCGGGAGTAGATGGTTTCGCCGAGGTGTACCCGGAGGATAAATATATCGTGGTGCAACATCTGCAGACCGCAGGGCACGTGACCGGCATGACGGGCGATGGCGTCAACGATGCGCCTGCACTACGCCAGGCCGAAGTCGGCATTGCCGTCAGTAGCGCAACCGACGTCGCCAAGGGTGCGGCCAGCGTCGTTCTGACCGAAGCGGGGCTGACCAACATCGTGGCGTTGGTGGAGCAGGGGCGCACGATCTACCAGCGCATCCTGACGTGGATCATCAACAAGATCAGCCGCACGATCCTGAAGGCGGCCTTCGTCGCCATCGCGTTCGTGGCGACCGGCAAGTTCGTCGTCTCCGCCTTTGCCATGCTGCTGCTGGTCTTCATGACGGACTTCGCCAAAATCTCGCTCGCCACCGACCACGTTCGACCGTCCAGGAAACCGGAGACGTGGGACATCGGGGGTTTCATCCTGGTATCCGTGGTGCTGGGTGTGGCGATGGTTGCGGAGTCGCTCTTTCTATTGTGGATTGGCTGGTCGCATTTCGGTTTGGCGAGCGACAACAATGCCCTCTACACCTTCAGTTTCCTGACGTTGCTCTACTTTGCCGTGTTCTCCATCGTGTCCGCGCGCGAACGCCACCGGTTCTGGGCGACGATGCCCAGCAAGACCCTCGTGGGGGCCCTCATGGCGGATGCGCTGATGGGAACCGTCCTGACGTTCGTGGGTCTCCCCGGGCTCATGCCATTACCCTGGTGGCAGACGCTCGCGATTTTCGCCTATGCGATGGTGGCGTGCCTGGTCGTGAACGACGCCGTGAAGGTGGCGCTGATCAAATGGCGTGTTCCCGCGGCGGTCGCCTAGCATTCCGGAGAGGACTGGAATCCGGCCGGAAGCCACGCTTCGTCGAGCCGCTGAATTCGGACGATTGCACAAACCCTGATACCACGGTATGCAAATTTTTAAGCTGGAAGATGCCTACCTTGCCTCCATTGTTGAGATGGCTGTCAGTCGGGGACCGTGATGGTTGGTACCTGCGGGATATGTTGCGGTCGCCAGTGGGTCAGCGCCCAATCCCATAAGCTGTTCAGGCCGCCATCTTGTAATTCCGCTGGTGGCCCTTGTCCCAGAAATTGCAGTGCCGCGTACAGCGGTATCTCAGGCCGCTTCCGGTCGAGCGGCGACGCATAGGTCTGTTTGCTGAGTTTTTCACCGCGCGCATCGATGGCCACGGGTAGATGCATATAGCCCGGCGTCGGCAGAGACAGTAGCCGCTGCAGATAAATCTGGCGCGCGGTGGATTCCAGCAGGTCGCGACCGCGTACCACTTCGGTGATCCCCTGGGCGGCGTCATCCACCACCACGGCGAGTTGATAGGCGTAAAAACCATCCGCGCGACGCACCACAAAATCACCGGCCTCAGTCGCCAGCGGGCAGTGGATCATTCCCTGTACCGCGTCCTGGAAGCCGATGACGCTGCTGTCGGTGTGCACCCGCCAGGCGCGCGCGGCCCGACCCGCGGGCAGTCCATCGCGGCAGGTGCCGGGGTAGACGGGACCGTCAATGCCCGCAAGGCCGGAATCGGAGATTTCGCGGCGGGTGCAGCCGCAGGGATAGATGGCCGCGCCGCGCCGTAGTGTTTCAAGCGCGGCGGCATACACGTCATGCCGCTGGCTTTGGTAGGTCACCGACTCGTCCCACTGCAGGCCGAAGGCTTCCAGCGTACGCAGTATGTCATCTGCCGCCCGGGGGATTTCACGCGGCGGGTCGAGGTCCTCCATGCGCACCAGCCACACGCCGTGGTGCGCCCGCGCCTGGAGATAGCTGCCCACCGCCGCCACCAGGGAACCGAAGTGCAGTGGGCCCGTGGGCGAGGGGGCGAAGCGTCCGCGATACGGGGCGGGGTGGCCAGCGGTGTTGTTGCCGATGCGATCAGTCATACCACTGGGTAAACGTGTCCACCGCAACACGTGCGGTGCGATAGCGGTTCACGGCGGCGGAGGGATCGGCGTAGCCCAGGGACATGCCGCAGACGAGGGCGCGCTGCGCTGGAATGTGTAACATAGCGCGCACGATATCGGGATACTCGGCGATGGACGCCTGCGGGCAGGTGGCGAGTCCGCGATCCACCGCTGCCAGCATGACGTTTTGGATAAACATGCCCATGTCCACCCATGATCCGGTGGCGAGGGCCTTATCCACGAAGAACAACAGCCCCGCCGGTGCGCCAAAAAAATGATAGTTGTCGAGCCAAGCGGCCTTACGCCCCTGCGTGTCATCCAGGGTAATGCCTTGGGATTGATACAGGGCGAGGCCACAGGCCTTGCGCCGGGATTTATAGGGCTCCTGCCAGGCCGCCGGGTAATACGCATAATCCGGGTGGTCCGGTGTATCGCTGGCACGCGCCGCCGCCAGGGCCTCGCTGAGTTTTTCCTGGGTGCGACCCGTAACCACCGCTACCTGCCACGGCTGGGTGTTTACGCCTGAGGGTGCCCAGCGTGCCGCCTCCAGCAGGGTTTCGATGGTCCCGCGATCGACGGGTTGGTCGAGAAAGGCGCGGGTCGAGGCGCGTTGGCGGATGGCGTCGAGTGTCTGCATGCTGGCTCCGGAGCGGATGGATTACTTAAGGAAGCCCTGAACAAGTTGTCATTTCGAGCGCAGCCAAGGGCGGCGCGACGGTGGCGCTGGCAGACAAGGACGGCGGCACGTTGCTGACATATAATGTGGAGGCCCAGATCGGCGGCAAGCTCGCCCAACTT
>JAYUBZ010000057.1:0-11073 GCA_043740595.1 Gammaproteobacteria bacterium | reverse complement strand
GGATGTCACCGCCGCCGCGGAGACGGTGATAGCCGCGACAAAAATGTTTCACACGCCGTATTTCCTGACGTGGTACAAAAAAGACGAGTTCGTGCGCCTGGCGAGCTCGGTGGTGGACCTGTTGATACGAGGATTGGCCAAGCGCTGATTGTTCCAGCCTGGACCTGGACATCCCGCGACAGTGGGCATTTACCGACGCTACAAACACGGGACGTTTAAACAGACAAGGGAAATGGTCATCGATAAACAGAGCGTCATAAATAACGTCGCCCCGCCGTTGTAGGGTGGGCATCGCCCACCGGCGTGCGCCGTCCGAAGCCGTAGGCGGTGGGCGATGCCCCTGCTAACCAGGCGTTATCTGATGTCGCCAGGTTAAGTAGCAACAGCAAGGGATACGAAAGTTACGTACTAAAACTACCGCACACCGTCCGCCATGGACAGCGCGCGTAAGATCAGCAAGAAAAAAGGAGGAGTTATGTTCAGGCCAGCAGAGTTGTTGCAAGCGTATGTGCAATTTATTATCCGTCGGCGAGCATGGGTGATACTGCTTATCCTCGGCATTACGCTGTTTCTCGGGACGCGCATAGCCAACCTCAAGATCGACATGGACCCGGATATCTGGGCGCCGCAGTCGCATCCCTACGTACAGTCGACCAAGCTGCTGGAACAGGTGTTCGGCGGGCGCAACCTGACTATTATCGGCATCGTGCCCAAGCAGGGGGATATCTATCAGCCCGCGGTGTTGAAAAAGATCCAGCACATCCAGGAAGGCATCGAGGCGATACCGGGAGCGGTGCGGCACAACATCATCAGTCTGGCGGCGCGCCAGGCAAAGGAAATCAAGGGTACACGGGAAGGCATGGAGGTGCGCCAGCTGCTGGAGCCGTTTCCCCGAACCCCGGCGGACATGGCACGACTCAAGGCCGCAATAGCCTCCAATCCCATCTACATCAATGCACTGGTGTCCGCGGACGGTAAAGCCGCGGCGGTGATCGCCGACTTCAAGGTCAGCAAAGACAACGCCAGTTATACGGCGATCTACGATGCCCTACGCAAAGTGACCGATGCGGAGCGTGACGATAGCGTGGATATCCGTCTCGGCGGCTTGCCCGTGGATCTCGCCTGGTTCGAGCATCACATGATGAAAATGCCGCTGTTCTTCGGCGCCGCGCTGCTCATCATCATGGCCATACAATACTGGTCGTTTCGCAGCCTCCAGGGCATGCTGCTGCCGATCCTCACGGCCCTCATGAGCGTCGTCTGGGGGCTGGGCCTGATGGGCCTGTTCGGTGTGCACATGGATGGCATGAATACCACCACGCCCATCCTTATCATGGCAGTGGCCGCCGGGCACGCCATCCAGATTCTCAAACGTTACTACGAGGAATACCACCGGCAGAAAGCCGAGCCAACCCACGGCCTGTCCGATAGGGAGATCAGCCGGCAAGCGGTGGTCGAATCCCTGGTGCGCGTCGGCCCCGCCATGATCACCGCGGGACTCATTGCCACCATCACGTTTCTTTCCCTCGCCAATGCCAGCGTCTCAGTGGTCGCCCACTTCGGCGTATTTGCCAGTACCGGTGTGTTCAGCGCGTTGATTCTGGAGATGACCCTGATCCCGGCCGTGCGCTCGTGGTTGCGTCCGCCCAAGGCACGCGAAGTGGAGCGCGAGCAACGCTTAGGGCTTATCGATCGTGCGCTGGGCGCCCTATCCGACAATCTGGTGGGGGGCCGCGCGCCTTGGATACTGGGCGGCGCCCTGCTGTTCATTGCCCTGGCGTTCGCTGGTGTGACGCGGCTGCACACCGATAACAGTCTGAAGCGTTACAACAACGTGACCAGCGAAGTGCGCAAGGACGATGCAGAACTGAATGCGCGCCTCGCGGGTACCAGTTCGATTTTCTTTCTCATCGAGGGCCAGGGTCAGGACAGCATCAAGGACCCGAAAGTACTGCACGGCATGGCGGCGTTGCAGGCGTTCATGGATAAGCAGCCGAATGTGGGCAAGACCCAGTCCATCGCCGATCTGATCAAGCGCATGAACATGGCGATCCATGCGGACAATCCCGCCTACGACGTGATTCCGGATACGCGTAACCTCATCGCGCAATATCTGTTTCTCTATTCGTTGTCCGGCGACCCGCAGGACTTCGACAGCCTGGTGGACAACGATTACCAGAAGGCCGTGGTCTGGGTCTACCTGAAAGACGACAGTACCGCCTATGCGGAAGACCTGTACCGGCGCGCGTTACCCATCATCGCGGCCAATTTCCCGCCCGGGGTGACGGTGCGTATCGGCGGCAGTCTGCCGCAGACCGCCGCGATCAACGAGGTGTTGACCCAGGAGAAGTACAGAAACATCGTCCAGATGGCGCTGATCGTGTTTCTCCTGGCCAGCATCGCCCTGCGTTCCTTCGTCGGCGGCCTGTTCGCGGTCATGCCGCTGATCATCATCGTCCTGGCGAATTTCGGCCTGATGGGTTGGCTGGGTGTACCCCTCGATATGGGCACGGCGGTTACGGCGGCCATGGCCATCGGTATCGGCGCGGACTACGAGTTGTATCTGTTGTTCCGTTTTCGCGAAGAACTGCGCAGACACCAGAATCTGCGTATCGCGACGCGTGTATCCCTGCTTACCTCCGGCAAGGCGATCCTGTTCGTGGCCATGTCGGTCGCCGGCGGCTACTCCGTCCTGTTGACGTCCGATTTTGGTTTCTACTCGCGTCTTTCCGTGATGGTCATGGCCACCATGCTGGTTAGCGCGCTTTCCGCGTTGCTGTTTTTGCGCGCCATGATGATATTGTTCAAGCCGCGTTTCATCTTCGGCGACAAACGCGACGAGTTATTCGCAAAATACACCGCTATGCAAGGAGCAGAAAAGTGAACACAGGAACGAAATTTAAGTGGGTCGCCGGCATTCTGCTGCTGCCCTTGGCGCTGCCGGCCGCGGCAGCGGAAGGTTTAAGTGCGCAGCAGATCATGCAGAAAAATTTCTTCGTCACAAAAATCCGCTCGCTCAAGACCGACAGCACCATGGTCCTGATCAACGACAGCGGCCAGACGCGCGAACGCAAGAGCACTACCCTCACCAAATTGCAGAAGAACGGCATCGATTCGAAACTGCTGGTGAAGTTTCTGTCGCCGGCGGACATCAAAGGCACAGGCTTTCTGCAGATAGAGCACGCCACCGGGGACGACGATCAATGGATCTACCTGCCGGCATTGAAAAAAACCCGGCGCCTGGTAGCCAACAACAAGAAAGACAGCTTCGTGGGTTCGGATTTCTCCTACGGCGACATACTGTTGCCCAAGGTGGAATTTTATAAGCACACGCTACTGCGCACGGAGTCACTGGACGGCCAGGACTGCTACGTGATCGAATCCATACCGCGCGACGATGACGTCAAGCGTGACAGCGGCTACAGCAGGAAGATCACCTGGGTCAGAAAAGACAATTTCCTCGAAACCAAGGTCGAGTACTACGACGTCAGCGGGCGCCTGCTGAAGACGCAAAACATCTCCGTTCACAAGCTGGTGGAGCCGGACACGCACCGCTGGATCGCCCTGCGCCGCGAGATGATCAATCACCAGACCAACCATAAAACCATCTTCACCTTCGACCGTATCGAGGCGGATGTGCCGGTGGCGGACGACATGTTCACCACCCGCTCCATCGAACGCGAGTGATGCACGGCTTGTGGTGCTTGCCATTGCTGCTGTTGGGGCAGGCAACGGCGTGGGCGGAGGAGGGTACTGTTGCACCCGCGGCGGACCCGGCGGAGCGCAGCGCGTGGCGTTATTTGCGCGATCAGGGGCTGACGGGTTCCGTGCGCCTTGATTATTACCGCTCATCCAAGTCATTCGACAACGCCACCGACTTCCTGGGCGCCACCACCCAGGCGAAACTACTACCGACCGTCACCCACTGGCTGGATGCAAAAATCGAGGGACGGGTGACCCATCCCGATGTCGCCAACCACGGTGACACGCAGTCCACCTTGCTGGAGGGTTATGTAACGGCGCACTTCGAACACGCCGACCTGCGCATCGGCAAACAAATCGTGGCCTGGGGCCGGGCGGATGGCATCAACCCCACGGACAACCTCACGCCCCACGACTACCAGGTTTTGCTGCCCTTCGAGGAAGATCAGCGCTTCGGCACCACCGCCGTCAAGCTCGACGCCTACTTGAGTACCCACTACACCTTTACCCTATTCACCACGCCGTACTTTCTGCCTTCGAAACTGCCCTTTCCCTCGGGCGGTGCCACCCTCGTCGAGACCCGGCCGGATCGGCATTGGTCCGACAGCGAGGTAGGCCTTAAGTTGAACCGCGTGGGCGGGACGTTGGACTGGTCGGTCAGTTACTATCATGGCTACAATTTACTCCCCGAGGTGCATCCCTGGGGGTTGACCCCCACTGGCCCGCTGCTTGCGCTACGCTACACACCGATCGACATGCTAGGCGCCGACCTGGCGCAGAATTTCGGACGTTATGGCGTGCGCGCGGAGGCGGCCTATTTCCGCCCGCGGGACTACCTGGCAAGCAAACCCGTCGGCATCAGCCCCTACCTGTACTTGGTGGCCGGCGTGGATCGCACGTTCCTGGACAACTTCAACGTCAACCTGCAACTGGTGAGCCGCTGGGTGCAGGACTATATGGACCCTGAGGCCATTGTCGACCCGATTCTGCGCGGATCGGCCGTGCAGAACGCCATCACCTTCGGCCAGCAGGATCGCGCCAATTACGGGATGACCACACGCCTCAGCAACAAGTGGTATAACGACACCCTGACCGCGGAGGTGCTGGCCTTTGTTAATTTCAACCACAGCAGTTCTTATATCCGGCCGTTGATCACCTATGCCTTTACCGACTATGTCAGGGCAACTATCGGGGCGGAACTCTACCGCGGGGCGGACGATACCTTCTTCGGACGCGTCCGTCGCAATCAAGGCGCGTTTGTAGAGGTGCGGTACAGTTTTTAATCCTTCGAATAATGAGCGCCCAGCGCCTATGGTTGTCCTAGACAGCAGTGTGAAATTTCCGGACACAGACTGACGAGTATCACTGATCGCTTTTGCCCACCGCCAACAACCCCTCGTCGCCGGTTGGGTGAGGTGTCCTGTGGCAGGTCATTGCGTTTCCTGGATATTCACAATAGTCCCGCAACTGTTTGGCCCGGGTCCGCAACGATTTTTAGTCTCATCTTGCCGCGCCTTGGCCAAAATCCGCAGCTTAAGGCGGATGTGTGCCGCGATGACGCGAATGACCGGCAAGTCGCGTGATAATTGTGTGATCTTTTCCAGTGACTCTGACAGCACAGCCCGCCTCGAGGTAGAGACGACGTTGTATCCTGAAGACAACACGGAGAAAGACTATGAATAAACTGCTACTAGGCCTGACTGCAGCACTGCTGGCGCTTGCTGTATCCACTGCCCACGCCGATAAGGACGAGGGTTACTACGAGGTTCATGTCACCAATCTTACGCGCGGCCAAACCTTTACCCCCATCATGGTCGCGGTTCACAAGGCTGGCGTCAAACTTTTCACCCTCGGTCAGCCGGCGAGCGCGGAGCTTGCCGCGCTGGCTGAAGGTGGCGATACCGGACCTCTCAGCGCCGTACTCTCGGCCAATACCGGTGTGCTGGAAGTCATTACCATCCCCGGTTTGCTGGGTCCTGGGAAAACCGCGGTAGTACGGATACGCACCTCTGGCCGATTCGACCACGTGAGTACCGCGGCCATGCTGATCCCGACCAATGACGCTTTCTTCTCACTCAACGATGCCGCCGGCCCGCGTGATCGCGAATTGCTGACGGGCGAGTCGCCAGCGTATGACGCCGGCAGCGAGCCGAATGATGAATTGTGCGCCTCGATCCCCGGGCCGGTGTGCGGTGGGCAGGGTGGATCGCCGCAGGTTGACGGTGAAGGTTATGTCCATATCCACGCCGGTATTCACGGTATCGGCAGTTTGCCAGCCGCCGATTTTGACTGGCGCAACCCAGTCGCCCAGATCACCATTCAGCGCGTGTCACAGTAAGTCTGCATTCCGGGTGGGGAAATCCCCGCCCGGATGCCGGCCGCAATCCGGGGCAGGTGTTGTCCCGGAGAGCGGGCGGTGTGCGATCGCTGGCCGGCAAACTGACTATCCTGCGGCATGCGGGCCGCGTGATTGTGTAGCGGATCGCTGTTTTAAGTGACACAGTCGTTACTACATCCAGTATGTGACGTGATGAGTAACCGGACTGGATGAATGTGTCCATAATTTTCCCTGGTATCCAACCTCGTTTTTCAGCTGCTGACTGTGCATCTAACGCAATTCCTCAAGCTGGGTATCTGACAGCACCGTCCATTTCTGAGCCGTTCCAGGATGACCCCCGACATTTTTACTTGCAGGCAATCGCTGCAATTCTTTTCTGAACCCCCTTTGGTTAACGCGCATTGGCAGTTATTCAGGCCCTGGGACACGGTACGCCTCATAATGGTGCACCCGTCGTCGACGATGGTGAGAGTATCCTCGACACGTATACGATGAGGCCATAAAATTCATCCGCCACCGGGGTGATAGACTGGTGGTTGAGGCTTCATCCACCATTAATAAACCCATCCCGGTGGTGCTAGTCGCCGGGATCGCTGGGGAGTGTACATGCAAGGAATAATGGCGTGGTCCGCCGGGGGCGTGGCTCGTCATACCCCAGAATATTTCTCTGCAACCGTCCAAATGTCCTATGGCGGCGGCGGCATCTTGCATGCGCAGGCGACTCGAGCATGACGAATAAGATAACACGCACTACCTGTCCCTATTGCGGCGTCGGTTGTGGCGTGCTGGCGGAAGTCGATGCCGGCGGTGCGGTGACCGTCAAGGGCGACACGCAGCATCCGGCCAATCACGGGCGGTTGTGTTCCAAGGGCGCGGCGCTGGCGGATACCTTGGATCTCGATGGGCGTCTGTTGTATCCGGAGATACGCGGTGAACGGCGGTCCTGGGAGGAGGCGTTGGACGCCGTGGCCGAGGGTTACACGCGGGTGTTGCGTGAACACGGGCCGGACGCGGTGGCGTTTTATGTCTCCGGCCAGTTGTTGACGGAGGATTATTACGTCGCCAACAAATTGATGAAGGGCTATCTCGGCAGCGCCAATATCGACACCAATTCGCGCCTTTGCATGGCGTCTGCGGTGGCTGGCTATAAGCGCGCCTTCGGCGCCGACAGCGTGCCGTGCAGTTATACCGACCTGGAACAGGCACAGCTCATCGTGCTGGTGGGTTCTAACGCCGCCTGGTGTCATCCAGTGCTGTTTCAGCGCATGTCCCAGGCAAAAAAGGACAATCCCGCGTTGCGCATCGTGGTCGTCGACCCGCGGCGCACCACCACCTGCGATATCGCGGACTCGCATCTGGCCCCGCGCTCGGGGTCCGATAGTATATTGTTCAACGGCCTGTTGGTTTACCTCGAACAGCACGGATATGCCCACAGCCAGTTTATCCAGCACTGCACCGAAGGACTGGAAGCGGCCCTGGTGTCGGCGCGGAACAGCGCGCCCTCCATCGGGCAGGTGGCGCAGGAATGCGGCCTCACGGAGGTACAGGTGCGTGCATTTTATCAGCAGTTTGCCCAAACCGAGCGCACGGTGACGGTGTTCTCCCAAGGCATCAATCAATCCAGCAGCGGCACCGACAAGGTCAACGGCATTATTAATTGCCATTTGTATACCGGCCGCATCGGTCGTCCGGGTATGGGACCGTTTTCCTTCACCGGACAACCCAATGCCATGGGCGGGCGCGAAGTGGGCGGCCTGGCGAATCAGCTGGCGGCACACATGGAGATTGAAAATGCCGGGCACCGCGCGCTGCTGCAGGCGTTCTGGCAATCGCCGGTCATGCCGCAGCAGCCGGGCCTTAAGGCGGTGGATCTGTTCAAGGCCGTGGGCGAGGGGCGTATCAAGGCACTGTGGATCATGGGTACCAATCCGGCAGTGAGCCTGCCGGACGTGGATCGCGCGCGCGCCGCCCTGGCGTCGTGTGAATTTGTGGTGCTGTCCGATTGCATGCGCGCCATGGACAGCGCGCAGTATGCACACGTGTTACTGCCCGCCGCCGCCTGGGGCGAGAAGGACGGCACGGTCACCAACTCCGAGCGGCGTATCTCGCGCCAGCGCGTGTTTTTGCCACCCGCGGGGGAGGCACGCCCCGATTGGTGGATCATTACCCAGGTGGCGCGGCGCATGGGTCATGCCGAGGCATTTCCCTACGAGTCCGCTGCGGATGTGTTCCGCGAACACGCGCGCCTCAGTGGCGCGGGCAATGATGGCGCACGGAACTTCGATATCAGCGCCCTGGCCGGACTTGATAACGCGGCCTATGCCGATCTCGCGCCGGTGCAGTGGCCGGTGAATGCCGCATGCCCCGCCGGTACGCCGCGCTTATTCGCCGATGGACGTTTTTACACGCCCACCGGTCGTGCGCGCTTCATTCCTATCACGCCGCAGCCGCCCGCCAACGGGGTCGACCTGGCGTATCCGCTGGTGCTCAATACGGGCCGCGTGCGCGATCAATGGCACAGCATGA
This sequence comes from Gammaproteobacteria bacterium, assembly GCA_043740595.1. Classification (GTDB taxonomy): domain Bacteria; phylum Pseudomonadota; class Gammaproteobacteria; order Acidiferrobacterales; family UBA6901; genus JANNJF01. Next base: position 2,507 of record JAYUBZ010000057.1, on the reverse strand, counting down.
CGCGCACCGGCAAGGCGGCACGGCTTAGCGCGCACCAGCCCGAGCCCTATGTGGATCTGCATGCGCGCGATGCCGCGCGCGCCTCCATCGCGGATGGCTCCCTGGTGCGCGTCGTGAGCCGTTGGGGTGAAATCATCGTGCGCGCGCAGATAAGCGAACAGCAGCGCGTCGGTGAGGTGTTCGTACCCATACACTGGAACGACCAGTATGCGAGCAAGGCGCGGGTCGGTGCCGTGGTCAACCCCGTGGTGGACCCGGTGTCCGGTGAACCGGAATTCAAGCATACGCCGGTGCGCATCGTGACGTACTCGCCCTCGTGGTACGGATTTCTGTTGTCGCGTCGCCGCTTGAACATGACTGGTGCCGCCTATTGGGTCGCGGCCAAGGGGGATAAAGTCTGGCGCTACGAAATCGCCGGTGATCAGTCACCGGACGATTGGGCGACGCACGCACGCAGCCTCCTGTGCAACCAGGACAACGAGGTCGGCTGGATCGAGTATTTCGACAAGGCCCGTCACCAGTATCGCGGCGCACGCCTGGTGGGCGAGCGGTTGGAGAGTTGTATTTTTATCGGACCGGGCCATGCCCTACCGCCGCGCGACTGGCTGGCGGGCCTGTTTAGCGCCAACGCCTTGGACGCACAGCAACGCACCAGCCTGCTCACCGGTGCACCGGGCAAGGGTCGCGCCGACGCCGGGCGCACCGTCTGCGCCTGTTTCAATGTTGGGGTTAATACGATCGTGACGGCGATACGCAAGGACGGACTGTCATCACCGGAGGCCATCGGTGCGGCATTGCAGGCGGGAACAAATTGCGGGTCCTGTCTGCCGGAACTGCGGGCGCTGATCGCGCAGGTCAACGATGCCGTTGCCTAGTGGAGGAGGTAAGGGGGTGCCGGTGTGTGGCGCGATTCATTCTGACCATGCGGGCCTGCGTCCCTGCATGAAAATGTCCACGTGTCCGATTCATAGGCATGGGGAAATCCGTCCGATTTTGCCGAATGCAGCGCCGATAACAATACCGACCGCTAAGTCGACAACGTTTCCACGCATTATGAATTTCTTGAAATCTTCCAGCATAGTGGGCCCCTATTCAACATAGCGACATAGGTAATACTTAGGTTACGTAGGGTGGGCATCGCCCACCATCGGGAACGTCGGCGGCCGTGTGGCGGTGGGCAATGCCCACCCTACAGCGACGACTGCCACGGTTGTGCGGCGTTATTGATGGCGTTATGTTCAGTTAGCCGGGTTTGATGTTAATTCTGCAATTTGGTGATATTCCGCAATCCCATCCCGTTATTTTAAGCGATTGTGCTTATCGTAACGGGAGTCATTCAGGGACGTGTGTCTTGCGTGTCAGGTGGCGCCCATCAGCTTGCCTTTCAACAGATCGATGCCTTGCTCCAGCATGCCGTGTGTTGGCACTGCCCCGCTGGGCGTCAGTTTGTCGATGACTTCAGGCAGTAGTTGTGCAAGATGCGATGTAACCATGTCGGGCGAGATGCCGACTTCCGCGGCGAGTTGCTGGATCTGCTGATTACCCAGAACCTGTTGGATCTGGGCTGCCGAGATGGGAAGATTCGCCCCGGTACCGACCCAAGAGGCGACAGCCTCGCCCAACCCCTTGTCTTTGAAATTCTGCACCAGACCTGCGAGGCCCCCAGACTTACCGGCGCTCACCATATCCAACACCTGTCCGAATAATGGATTTTGGCTGAGGTTGCCGCCGCTCATATCTTTTACTGCGCCGATTACGCTGTCAAATACGTGACGGTGTGGCGCTGCCTCGAAGTGAAGCCCTGTCGAGACCGCTGGGCATCGGTATTGGCGACTTCGTCATGAGGCGACGATTCTTTGTCATCCAGATGACGAACCACTCATCCATATGACAGCCGACGGCTCTCGGTCGCCGACGTGGCGCGTGACCTAGGTGACGTGGCGCGTGATCCACCCGTGGGCGCGGTGCCAGAGCGAATCGTGCACGGGCAGAACGCCCCTGCAGGTGCTGCCGTGAGGGTCGCCCGCAGTTTGCTCGCATCCGGGTGGTCGTCGTCGGTGGGCCAACTCCTCGACCGTCCTCGATCGATGACGAGGCGCAACACGTCGCTGGATGACGGGACCGTCATGTAGATGAGCGTCGCTGGGTCTGAGATGACAATGCTGAAGAAGCCGGGACAGGCCGGTGTGTGACGGTCACTCTGGGGGTGAGGGATCTGCGGCCCCGCAGCCCCGAACCAGTCCACTTGTCGGGGGCGCGGTGCTCACGGATCTGAACCAACAGCGATCCACCCTGGAGCGCAGAGCTGTCCTGGCCGCGGGCTTGGGGGGCGCGACAGCGCCGTCACGTCTGCGAGGACTGGCGCACGCCTGCCCTACATGGCTGCGGCACATGCAGTCGCTTTGCGTGGCGGGATGGTGCCTCACGACGTCCTCGCTACATCTCAGGGCGAACTCCCGCCGACCAGGTCTCTCCCGACGGGCCCTGTTCGTTGCCCTCCTTGTCGC
>JAYUBZ010000056.1:0-9420 GCA_043740595.1 Gammaproteobacteria bacterium | reverse complement strand
GATACGGCTATCCACGTCCACCCCGTATACACCCTCACTCATGGTAGACAGGATACCGGCCAGGTGGCGCCGCTCGATATCGACGGCCTTGCGCGCCTTGACTGAATGCACCATGGCTGCCAGGCGCGCCAGCAACAACTCAACTGGCTCCTCTTTAAATAAGCAATCCGTGGCACCCGCTTCCAGCGATACGCGTATCACTTCATCTGAATACGAGGCGGTGAGTATCGCGGTAGGCATGTGATTGTTTCGTACGTCCGCGCGGATCGCGCGACACAACACGTCACCGTTGGCCCCAGGCATAAAGTAATCGACGATGGCGATATCGAAGTGTACTTCTCGCAACATCTGCAGAGCGTCGTCCACACTACAGGCCACACGGGCCTGGTAACCGTTTTTCTTGAAAAGATTGGCGTAATAATCGCGCGCAGTACGCGAATCATCCACGAGCAGAATGCGGATAGCCTCAGAAACGTTCATGCACAGCCCCGAATACCAGATTCTTATGAAAATTGTCTATTCGATAACAATCATAGACCAGATTAAGCCGTGTAACTCGACAGGAACCCTTGGTTCTGCCGAATATCGGCGAGGGCTGGCGTAAATCCTGGCCTTTACGGCGGCCCGAGGTTCACAAACCCGCGTGACGTGGTTAGTCTGTATGGCATCCCTCTAGGTGGCTGGGTCGCGATTATGATTCTTCTAATCGCGACAGGATCCCTATTGTTTCGGACAAGCCGTACATGACAATTAATGAAACAATGGCAATCAGGACACCGCCCACCATAAATTCAATTCCACCCATGAAGGTGGCATCGCCAAATGACGGAAGGAAAATGGGCATAGGATTCATGATAGTCGCCACACTCCTACCGGTAAACCAGACATAAACGCCACCACCGATGGCGACCAGGGCAATAAAAAATGCCACGACTTCTCCGGCCAGTTTTGTGAGCAACGTCAGCACAGGAAAAATGGAATACGCCTCTTTGTCGAGGTCGTCGATATCGCGCGCACGAATAATCATCGCATGCACAACTGTGTAGATGGCCAGAATAAAGCATGCCTGGAAGAATATGCCGCCCAGAATCCCGCTTGGGGGTAATTCGAAGATCACCTTACCTACCTTGAAAAAACCCACCAGGCTGAACAGGACGACCAGGGCAGCGGCGGCGCGCAACGTGATCGACACCAACCTGTGGACAAACCCTGCGCGCTCCAGCTGCCTAAGCAAGGGGCGCATGAAAAAATACCTATTCATTAACAGACTCCGAAACGTCTACGACGTTCGTGAAGGGCGTGATTACACGCATGCAGAGGCGACCCGCGATTCTATCCTCACTCCATACAAAACCGAATAGTGCAAACTACCAGTACGCGCCGCACCCGACGAACGGGGCCCAGATGCGGAGAATTGCTCAATTTTTAAGCATACGTCGATGACGCGTCAACCAATTCGTGGCAAGATAGGCCCATCATGAAACAATACCTCGAGCTGATGAACCACGTCCTGCATCACGGGATTAAAAAAAATGACCGCACCGGAACCGGCACCCTGAGCGTTTTCGGTCACCAAATGCGTTTCGACCTGCGGCAGGGTTTCCCTCTCCTCACCACCAAAAAACTGCATCTTCGCTCCATCATACATGAGCTTTTATGGTTTCTGCGCGGAGATTCCAATATCCGTTACCTTAAGGAGAACGGTGTCAGCATATGGGACGAATGGGCCGATGAAAACGGTGACCTCGGCCCGGTTTATGGGCACCAATGGCGCTCGTGGCCAGCACGTGACGGGAAGTCCATCGATCAGATCAGCTGGGTGTTGCGTGAACTTAAGCAAAACCCCGACTCAAGGCGATTGATCGTCAGCGCATGGAATGTGGCGGATATCGAACGGATGGCACTCCCGCCCTGTCACGCCTTTTTTCAGTTTTATGTCGCCAACGGCGCACTTTCCTGTCAGCTGTACCAGCGCAGCGCCGATATCTTTCTCGGTGTACCGTTCAATATCGCATCCTATGCCCTGCTCACACTGATGATGGCCCGGTCCAGCGGCCTCGAACCCGGTGAGTTCATTCATACCCTGGGCGATGCCCATCTGTACAGCAATCATATCGAGCAAGCGGAGTTGCAGTTGACGCGCGCACCGCGGATGTTGCCTAGCATGCATCTCAATCCGTCGGTAACCTCCGTGTTTGATTTTCGCTACGAGGATTTTGAACTATTGAACTACGACCCATACCCGGCGATCAAGGCAACGGTGGCCGTGTAGCGACTCGCTGCATCCCGACAGCCCCGCAGGCCGCAACTTTCCGGAAACGAGAGCACACGCCGTGAACCTACGCATACCCACCCTCTCCCTCATCTGGGCGATGGCGCGCAACGGCGTTATCGGAAAAAACAACACCCTTCCCTGGCGGCTGCCGGCGGACCTGCGATATTTCCGCCAGCTCACCACCGGCCACCCCATCATCATGGGGAGAAAAAACTATGAAGACATCGGTAAGCCGCTACCTGGACGCACCAATATCGTCGTCACGCGCCAGAAGGCCTTTTCAGCGCCGGGGTGCAGCGTGGTGAATTCGGTCGAACAGGCGCTCGACGCGGCAGGTACAGGCAGTGAGATCTTTGTCATCGGTGGGGCGGACATTTACCGGCAAACGCTCAACATCGCCAACAAGCTTTACATCACCGAGATCGATGCAGACATCGAAGGGGATACCTACTTCCCGGAGTTTCACCGGGCTCTGTGGCGCGAGGTTGGCCGAGAGCGGCATGGGTCGGACGCGCTAAACCCCAATTCCTACAGTTTCGTGGTGCTGGAACGCCGCTGAACTGCCCGGTCTCCCGGGCATCACCCGGTGCAGGCGCTGTCAGGTGCCACACGCCCATACCCGGGACACCTCAATGAATTTGGGCACCCAACTCCCGCGCCTGGTCCTTCTGGGATTCATTGCCCTCCGCCAGCACCTCGTCCAGGATGCTGCGTGCACCCTCGCCATCGCCCATGTCGATGTAGGCCTTGGCAAGGTCTAGTTTAGTGGCGGTTTCGTCCCACTGGGATTCTTCTACCGCTACATCGGCCTCAGCCGCCTCATGGCTGGCCTCAAAATCCAGAGTGGGGCTATCCCCTGCCGTGGCATCCATGGCGAACGTCAAACCTTCATCGGCGACGGCGCCACGCCCACTGGGGGCATCGAAATCCAGGGAAATTTCATTGTCCGCAAGGGGTGCTGCCGGTATGTCAAAATCTAAACCACCTGAGCTGCGCGAGGGAACAGGCTCATCATCATGAAGGTTGAAATCCATATCGAGGCCTCCCTTACCCGTAGCATTGAACGGTGTCTTCGAGCCGGCACCAAATTCAAGATCCGAGCTCGCTTCCTGGGTAGCGCCCAGCCCGCCTAAATCAAAGTCCAGGCCCGAGTCTCTGGAGGGGGTGCGATCGGAATCCCTCGTCACGGAAGGCGCGTCATGCCGCATGTCGCCCATGTCGAAATTGAGAGATTGGCTGCTCGCTGTGGGTGCATGCCCGATGGCATCGCGATCAACAGATTCGCGGTGGTCCATGGCCATGGCTGCGGCCGGGGCCGCAACGCCCGCCCCACGCGATGGCGCACCGCCGCGGAACATGGGATTGTTCGGGCTTATCTTGCGACCCATCTCTTCCACCTTATCCCAGACCTTGCCACCTTTGCCTTCGAGTGCGGCATACAATTCTTCCGCCAGGGTTTCGAACCCAGCCACATCGTTACGTTGGTGATAGATTTCCAGCAATTTCTGCTTCAACTCGTGGCGCGCGGGGTCTTTTACCACGGCTTCCTTGAGTATTTCCTCAGCCTGCTCGTCGCGTCCGTAGGCAAGGTATACCTCGGCTTCCGCGATGGGATCGACCTCGTCCGTATGGATATTGCCCATGCCACCCTGACTGAAGTCACTCAGGAAGGAAGTATCGCTTGCGCCTGGCTGGCTCACACTTTCTGAAATACTGGAATTATCGGGTCCGATACTGCTACCGCCCGAAAGTATACTTTCCTCGAACTCCACGGCAGCGCGTCGACGGCGCATGTAGTGGATACCGAATATTCCCGCACCCAGCACACCCACGCCGGCGAGTACCGTCAGCAATAGCGGGTTGTCGAAAAGATTGTCCATGAGCGACTGTACAAAACTGGGCTCTTCCACTGGGACCGGCGGCACTACTGGCTTATGTACTGGTTTGCGCGCAGTGGCGGGGGCGGGTAAAGCCGCAGGCGGCGTCTCCTGTGCAGCCGGCGCCTCAGCCGGCGGTGGCGTCGTTGTCATCGCCGGCATGACCAGTTCCGGTTCCGGTTTGGGTTTGGCTTTGGCTTTGGCGCTGTCGGCGGCCTGTTTCTGTGCCTGGGCCATATCCTTGTTTTCCAACTCGATCAGGCGCGAGGTGTTTTTTACCTGCTCCTGCATCTTGCCGACTCGATCACGCATTTCCTTGTTTTGCAGCGCCTTGGAATCGATCGCTTCTTCCAGGGTGGCTACCTTCTCAGTCAGTGCGCGTTGCTCTCTCGCGGCGTCTTTACGTGTCTCTACACCCGGCGCCTTGGCCCCTTCGGGCGTAGTCGTGTTCTCCAGGTTGGAGCGAACGATTTTCAGAAGGTCCGCATCGCCTTCACCGGCTGGTTGCACAGATTGCGATTCTTTTTTCGCCGAAGTTGCCGGTTTGGCGGTGGCTGCGGAGGCAGTGACTTTGGTAGTGACTTTGGCCGCGGCCTTGGGTGTGGTCACCTTGGCTGGGGTCTCGACTACCGGTGTCTCGCTGGCTTCACTCGGCACCGTCACCACACCGCTGGCGGCAGCGATCTGAGTCTTGTACTTCTGCCACGTTTCGTATTGGGCTTGAAATTCAACTTTCGCGGATGCCTTCGAAATAGACTCGACCTCATCCCGCTCGGGAACCTTGAGTATCATACCGGCTTTAAGGTTATTGACATTTTTCGCGTAGAACGCGGAAGGGTTTGCGCGCAATAACGCAATCATCACCTGTTGCGTAGTCAGTGTCTTGTCCACCCGTAACTTAGTCGCGATCCGGCCAAGGGTGTCGCCCTTCTTAACTGGACCATACTCCCAGCTACTCGCCCATGCCCGCGTATCGCCGGCACTGGTCATTCCACGGTCAGCGGTTTCCGCCGGCGGAGCAGCCACTATGGCCTCAGGCGGTTGCTCGGTGGAAGGCGCTACCTCAGAACTTGGCGGCGGAGTCGTCGGTACCGGTGTCGGTGTCACGGATGCAGTTTCTGTCGGCGCAACATTCGCCGCGGGTTCATCTGTTCTGACATCGGTGGGTGCTGGCGTGGGCGCCATTACTGCGGTGGCCGATTCCGGTACAACGGCCGTGGCTTGACCAGCACCGGTATCAGGTTGGGTAGCGACGGGTGCAGACTCAGGCGCCGGCGTGGTTTCAGCAACTTCCGGGGGCTGAATCTCAGCGGGTTTCGCGACGGCCCATTGTGGCGGGTCCAACAGTGCGGTGTATTCCCGGATCAGTTTGCCACCGGACCACTCCACTTGAAGCAATAGATGCAGGAAAGGTTCACGGATCGGTTCATCGGTAGTCAATTGGAGAAAACTGCGGCCGTCCTGATGCTGTACAACATCGTACTTGATACCCGTGAGAAAATACGGCCGCTCGATACCGGCGTTTTCAAAATCGGCGCGCGACGCGAGTGAGGTCTTCAGCGTCTTCAGTTCCTGCGGGGAGACAGACAGGACTTCGATTTCGCCATTCAGGGGTTCGTCCAGTCCGGAACGCAACATCAACTTTCCTATCCCCAGTGCATAGGCAAACACCGGCGCCGTTGCTAAGACGGCCACGAGTATCCACTGCACGATCCGCACCCTACTCAGACTCATTTGCTGCATCGCACTCATTCCCCCCAGACATCCCGTCGCCGACAGGACAAGAGCTTATATTACTTGGACTTATGTAAAGATAGTAGTAATACTCTTTACAAACATCAAGCAACTATAGCTTACAAATACGCTTTCTCCAAGTGCCCCAGGATACCTGCTCTAGCCTAAATGTCGTTATTTGACTGGCGGTTAGCGAGAAAATTTTCCGGGAATACCCGATAGCGAATGCTGGGCCAGACCGCCTAACCCGGACGTGGGTCGCCCTGAGTCAGACGCAAAATCGCTGATAACGACCCACTGATTCTGCCTGGTCAGGCCTCTAGCAGTATTCGCAGCATACGCCGCAAGGGCTCCGCCGCCCCCCACAACAATTGATCGCCGACCGTAAAGGCAGACAGGTATTGATTACCCATCGATAGCTTGCGCAGCCGCCCCACGGGCACCGTCAACGTGCCCGTTACGGCCGCCGGACTCAACGCACGCATACTGCTGTCACGCTCGTTGGGTACCACCTTCACCCAGTCATTGGCTGCCGCCAGTATGGCGTTGATTTCATCCAACGGTACGTCCTGGGTCAGCTTGATGGTCAAGGCCTGACTGTGGCAACGCATGGCGCCGATACGCACACACAACCCATCCACCGGAATCGGACGGCCCTCCCTGCCAAGAATCTTGTTGGTCTCCGCCTGGGCCTTCCATTCTTCACGGCTCTGGCCATTGCCCAGGTCTTTGTCGATCCAGGGAATCAGACTGCCTGCCAGGGGGGCGCCAAAAAGTTCGGTGGGATACTCGCGACCGCGCAGGGTGTCGGCCACCTGCCTGTCGATGTCCAGTATCGCCGACGCCGGATCATCCAGTAACGGCTTGACCGCCTGATGGACGACGCCCATCTGTTTGAGCAATTCGCGCATGTTCTGCGCCCCTGCCCCGGAGGCCGCCTGATAGGTCATGGCGGTCATCCACTCCACCAGTCCGCGCTCGAATAATCCTCCCAGGGCCATGAGCATCAGGCTGACCGTGCAATTGCCACCGATGAAATTTTTCGTTCCGGCCTTGAGCGCATCCTTGATCACGCGCCGGTTCACCGGGTCGAGAATAATGACGCTGTCTTTCTGCATGCGCAGGGTGGACGCGGCGTCTATCCAATAACCCTTCCACCCGGCGGCGCGCAGCTTGGGGAAGATGTCGCCGGTGTAGTCGCCACCCTGGCAGGTGATAATGACGTCCATGACTTTCAACTGCTCGATACTCTTGGCATCCTTCAGCGGCGCCACGTCCTTGCCGATCGCCGGGCTCTTACCGCCGACGTTGGAGGTGGTAAAAAATACCGGTTCGACATGCTCGAAATCCCGCTCCGCCTGCATGCGCTGCATCAGCACCGAGCCCACCATGCCACGCCATCCCACCAGTCCTACCCGCTTCATCGCCCTACCTCAAAGTTCAAATTCAAAAATGATGCTCGTCCGTCCGGAACGGAACCAACACACCCCGCCGCGACCTTCAACCCCGCAGGGCGGCCACCACCGCGTCGCCCATCCGCGCAGTACCCAACTTGGTCATACCATCAGTATGAATATCCGCAGTGCGCAATCCCTGATCCAAGACCCGGGATACCGCCTGTTCCACCCGTTCCGCCAGACCCACCTCACCCAAAGTGTAACGCAGCAGCATGGCGGCGGACAGGATGGTCGCCAAGGGATTGGCCACCCCCTGACCGGCGATATCCGGCGCCGATCCATGGATCGGTTCGTACATGCCTTTCTGGTTGGCGTCGAGGGAGGCCGACGGCAACATACCGATGGAACCGGTCAACATGGCGGCCTCGTCCGACAGGATATCGCCGAACATATTGGTGGTGACAATGACGTCAAACTGCTTGGGGGCACGCACCAGCTGCATGGCGGCATTGTCCACGTACATATGCGACAACGCCACATCCGGGTAGTCCTTACCGACGCGGATGACCACCTCGCGCCACAGTTCGGTGGCTTCAAGCACATTCGCCTTGTCCACGGAACACAACTTTTTACCGCGCTGACGCGCGATGCTAAAGGCCAAGTGAGCGATGCGTTCGATTTCGGATTCCGCATACACCAGGGTATTGAACCCCTGGCGCTCGCCGTTCTCCAGGGTGCGTATGCCGCGCGGCTGGCCGAAATAGATGCCGCCGGTGAGTTCACGCACGATCATGATATCGAGGCCGGCGACCACTTCCGGCTTGAGGCTGGAAGCGGCGGCCAACTGCGGATAGAGGATGGCCGGACGCAGGTTAGCAAACAGCTTGAGCTCCGCACGCAGACCGAGCAATGCCTTTTCCGGACGCAGGGCGATAGGCAGGGATTCCCATTTCGGGCCACCGACGGCACCCAGCAACACCGCATCGGCAGACTTGGCCAGCGCCAGCGTGGACGCCGGCAACGGGTGCTGATGCAGATCGTAGGCTGCACCCCCCACGGGAGCGGTTTGCGTCTCGATTTTCAGGCCGAAATCCCGGCGCAGGGTATCCAGCACCTTCACCGCCTCGGCGGTGACTTCCGGACCTATTCCGTCTCCGGGCAATATGGCAATTTTTTTCGTCATGGGGTATCTCGATTAGCAAAAGTCGTTAAGGGCGCATCATGCCAGATTACTGCGGCTGGCCGCAGCGTGCGCTAGTTTCTGTTTCCATTGATTGCAGGGCGGGCGACCGCCAGGCGAGCCCATGGATGGGCGAGGTAGAGCGCCGTAGGGAACAGGCGCCGAGATGGTGGAAGTCCTGGCGCCAGGCCCCTTGGGGCAAACGCAGGAGCAGTTTCCAGTGCATCGCCCACCAGCGGTACCCGTCGCAGCCCCGTGTGGTGGGCGATGCCCACCCTCCGTCCTGGCGACGAGGGTTGATCAGCGACGCACGAACAACCATGGCGCTTCCCGGCGCCGGCGCGCTTCATATGCACGGATGGCGTCCACCTGTTGCAGCGTGAGCCCGATATCATCCAACCCATTAAGAAGACAGTGCTTGCGGAAGGCATCGATCTCGAACGCATGGGGCTCACCAGTGGGAGTGGTCACGGTCTGCGCGAATAAATCCACCGTCAAGCGGTATCCGACATGCCCGGCGGTTTGCGTGAACAAAGTATCCAAGATAGTCCGCGGCAGCACGATGGGCAGCAGGCCGTTCTTGAACGAATTATTATAAAAGATATCCGCATAGCTCGGCGCGATGATGATCCGAATGCCATAATCCAGCAGTGCCCACGGCGCGTGTTCACGCGAAGAGCCACAGCCAAAATTCTCCCGCGCCAGCAGGATGCTGGCGCCGGCATAACGCGGCAGGTTGAGCACAAAATCCGTATTGATGCGGCGCCGGCTGTGGTCCATGCCCGGCTCACCTGGATCAAGGTAGCGCCAGTCGTCGAACAGGTTCGGACCGAAACCGGTACGCTTGATGGACTTGAGATATTGTTTCGGGATAATGGCGTCGGTGTCCACGTTCACGCGATCCAGTGGTACCACCAAGCCGGTCAATGTTTCAAACTTTTGCATAGATAAACCCTC
>JAYUBZ010000055.1:0-13884 GCA_043740595.1 Gammaproteobacteria bacterium | reverse complement strand
ACCGCCTGAAGCACCGCATCGCCCTGGTGGTCACCAAAACCAAAGTTCACCAGCTTAAAGCGGTCGATATCGAAAAGGATGAGTGCGAAGGGGTGGTGGGATGCTCGACTCGAATTCAGGGCTTGCTCAATCAAGGCGTGGGCCGCCACCCGGCTAATGGCGCCGGTCAGGGGGTCGCGTTCGGGTAAAGAGCCGTGAAGACTGGGCATGTTTCATTCCCTTAAACGAGTAGCCTGCCTCGGCCTCCCTGCAGAAGGCGTCCCAATTCGAAATGGTGTTTTTAAGGTAAAGGCTTGAATCAGTATAAGCAAGTTTCAGGGTTATTTATAGTACGCCAACATCGGGACGGGGTGACGGGCCTGGCATTCGCGTGTTCCGATCGGTAACTGAATTTGATTCTGGATCGCCACGGACGTCTGGATGGAGTCCCTCCTCTATAACAAGGTTGGTTTTCCTGGTGGTTAATATGGTTTCTTTGCGGGCCCTTAACAGTTGTTGAGTACCCCCCAGCTCAGCTGGGCTTTTCAATGCGACCCGCGGCTAACAGTGCGGCACCATAGGCCGCCATTTCCGAAACAGGCCGTTTTAGGCTGACCCCGAGGGTGTGTTCCCGTATGCGTTGCCAGGCTGGGTTACGGCTACCGCCGCCGGTGGTGCGGATTTCACGTACGGCGGGGCCGCCCAATTTGTGCAGGAGTTGATAGCCGTTGGCCTCGATTTTCGCGATACCTTCCAGCATCCCTTGGAAAAAAGTGACGCTGTTGCCGGGGAGGGGCTCGAGTTTCGGCTGCATGTTGGGATCGTGGATTGGAAAGCGCTCGCCCATGTCCGGCAATGGGTAATACTCCAGCCCCGTCGGGTTGTCCGGCTCCAGCAAGGGCGTCATCTCGCGCATCTGTTCCACTTTAAAATATTGCAACAGCGTCGCACCGCCGCTGTTGGAGGCGCCGCCGGTGAGCCAGCGGTTGCCGAGACGGTGACTGTAGACACCGTGTTCCGCGGAAAACAGGGGTTTATCGGAGAGTAGCTTCAGCACCAGGGTCGAACCCAGGGAGGTGACGCCGTCACCCACCTGGTTGCCGCCGGCAGCCAGAAAGGCCGCGACCCCGTCGGTGGTGCCGGCCATGACCTGGGTGCCGGGCGATAACCCGAAGGTGCGCGCGGTTTCTTTACTGATGGTGGCGATGGGCTCACCCGGGGCGTGCACGCTGGGCAGCAGGTTTTCGTTGATGCCAAGCTTTTTGAAGAATTCGGGCCACTGTCGTTTTTGCGCGTCGTAACCCAACTTGAGACAGTTGTTGTAATCGCTTTGGCCCCACAGCCCCGTGAGGTTGCCGACGATCCAGTCCGCCTGGTGCAGTGCGTGGGCGGCCTTTTTGTCCATGCCGTTTTTCTGCAACCATAGGAGTTTGGCCAAGCTGCTGCTGGCGCCTTGGGCACCGGAGTCGGGGCTGGCGGTGGACAGTATGGTTTCCGCCTCGACCGTGGCGCGGCAGTCGTTGTACATCATGGCCGGCTGGGTGGGGATACCTTTTTTATCGCACAACAGCAGGGTCCCGGAGGTGCCGTCCACGGCGATGGCCGCAACCTTGGCGGCGGGTACCTCTTTGAGAAGATTAGTCAACGCAGCCGACAGGGCCTTCCACCATAGATTGGCGTCCTGGGTGATCTGGCTGTCCGTTTTCATCGGCATGGGGATGGGCGCCCCCACCTGGGCAAGTACATCGCCTGCCTGATTGATGGCGACGACGCGACAGCCGCCGGTTCCCATGTCGATGCCCAGATAAATGCTGTCTTTGGGCGACTGGACGGGTTCGGCAACGGCAGGTTCGGGTTCTGGTTCGGGCTCCCCAACGGGGGTCTCGTCGTCGGTAGTCGATCGGCGAACCCGCGGCAGCATACGGAAACGACCGATGCTACCAGCGCCGCTGGTGGGGGTCGCAGGGTTGGCCGGTGCAGGGCGGCGGGTGGGGGTAACCGGTTCGGTGGGAGTGGGTGATTGGGTCACCGGAGCGGCGGCCGTCGGTTTGTCGTCGGTCGGTTTGTGGCCCGGTGGGTTCACCTGCTCGGTCTCAGGCAGCCTGGTTATCGCCACCGGCGGCTCCCAACCGGGCTTGCGGTGCTCCACTACCACATTGGTATAGATGCCACCGCGCACATAGAATTCGGCGCGCAGACGCATATAGCGCGGAGACGTGGCGGACACCAGATCATTTAGTATGGTATTGGTCACCGCCTCATGGAAGACGCCCTCATTGCGGAATGACCATATATATAGCTTGAGGGATTTCAGCTCCACGCACTTGCGGTTGGGCACGTAGTCGAGATAGAGCGTGGCGAAGTCCGGCTGCCCGGTCTTCGGACAGAGACAGGTAAACTCCGGCATGCGGATCTCGATGGTAAAATCCCGTTCCGGATGGGGATTGTCGAAGGTTTCCAGGCGCTTGCTGGGCTGAGTAGGCATTTCGGGTCCCGTGTGCTAGTTTTGCGTTTCTTCAACAAATTGTAACGTATCCAGACCCTTAATGCGCCTCAAGAAAATCAAACTCGCCGGTTTCAAGTCCTTTGTCGATCCTATTACCATCCCTATTAATGGCAGTCTGATCGGCATTGTCGGCCCGAATGGCTGCGGTAAATCCAATATCATCGATGCGGTGCGTTGGGTGATGGGCGAAAGCTCGGCCAAGCACCTGCGCGGCGATTCCATGGCGGACGTGATCTTCAGCGGCTCCAGCACGCGCAAGCCCGTGGGCAAGGCATCGGTCGAGCTCATCTTCGATAGTGCCGATGGTAGCGCACCCGGTCAGTACGCGAGCTACGCCGAGATATCGATCCGACGTGAGGCCGGACGCGACGGACAATCGGATTATTTTCTCAACAAGACCAAGTGCCGGCGCAAGGACATCACCGATATGTTCCTCGGTACCGGCGTCGGCGCCAATTCCTATTCGATCCTTGAACAGAACGCGGTGAACCGCATCATTGAATCCAAGCCGGAAGAGTTGCGCGGCATGTTCGAGGAGGCGGCCGGCGTATCGCGTTATAAGGAACGCCGGCGCGAAACCGAAAACCGTATCAAGCACACACGCGAGAATCTGGCGCGCGTGGATGACATCCGTAAGGAGTTGGAGACCCAACTCAACCGCCTGCAGCGTCAGTCGCGCGCCGCGCAGAAATACAAAGAACTCAAGGTGGAGGAACGTCTGGTGCGCGCCCAGTTGCTGGCCCTGCGCTGGCAGGCGTTGAACATCAAGGCGCAGTCGCACGAAGCCGAACTGGCGACACACGAAACCGCACTGCAAGCGGCCATCGCCGAGTTGCGTGCCAGCGAGACCGAGATCGAGAAACTGCGCGTGCGGCAGGCCGACGCCGGCGATCATTTCAACAAGGTGCAGGGCGAATTCTACGCCGCCGGTGCCGAGATCAGCGGTCTCGAGCAGGCGATCCAGCATGCGCACGATACGCGCCAGCAGCATCGGCGTGAACAGGAGCAGCTCAACAGTACCTGGGAAGAGGCCAGCCGGCATCTGACCGACGACACACAGAAACTCGAACAGCTGCGCCTGGCCCTGGAGACCAGCGCGCCGCAGTTTGCGCAGCACACCGAACAACGCGTCAGTTTTGCCGACAGCCTGAAACGCGCCGAGCAGGCGATGCAGGAGTGGCAGTCCGCCTGGGAGTTGTTCGGTCAGCAGGCAGCGGAACCAGACAAGGTGCGCCAGGTTCAGGGCACGCGGCTGAAGAGCCTGGAGCAGCAGACGACGCAGCTCCAGGAAAGACAGTCGCGCCTGCAGGAGGAGTTGCAGGGCATCGAAGGCGAGCTCGCGGCGGACGATCTGACGAAGTTGCGCGATGCGGTCGGCGAGCATGATCGCCTGCATGAAACCAAAGAGCGCGAGTTAGAGGCCATCGAGGCGCGCATCCAGGACATGCGCGCCCGCGGTGAGCAACATAGTGCACGGTTGGAGGGTATCCGCGGCCGCAAACAGAGTAGTGAGGCGCGTCTCGCGAGCCTGCACGAACTGCAGTCCGCCGCCCTGGGTAAACACGACGCCACGCTCAATCAATGGTTGGCGCAGCGTTCCCTCACTCAGGCCCCGCGCCTGGCCGGCATGCTAACCGTGGAAGCGGGTTGGGAGCAGGCCGTCGAGCGGGTGCTCGGCGCGGATCTCGCAGCGGTCTGCGTGGAGAGCCTGGACGCCCTGGCGGGCGATCTCGAAAATCTCAAGCAGACAGAACTGACGGTGATAGAGACCGGTGCACCACGCGCTACAAGCCCCACGGCCGGCCGTACGACCTTGCTCGACAAGGTGCGGGCGCAGGAGGCCGATCTGTCTTGCTTGCTCGCGGATATTTTTGTGGCCGATGGCCTGTCCGAGGCACAGGCCATGCGCGCACAACTGTCGCCGCAGCAGTCGGTGGTCACGCGCTCCGGCGTATGGCTGGGGCGCAACTGGATGGCGGTCACCGACAAAGACAGTGCGCGCGCCGGTATTCTCGGGCGTGAACGCGAGATTGAATCCCTCGAGGCCGAGCTGCTGACGCTGCAGACGGACTTCGCCGCGTCGCAGGAACAGCTCACGACGGGACAGACGCAACTGCGCACTCTGGAGCAGGAGCGCGACGAACGCCGCCGCCAGCTGAACGACTACAACCGTGAGCGTGCCGCCTCGCATGCCAAGCTCGGTCATCGCGAGGCGCGCCATACGCAACTCGTGACGCGCCGTGACCAGATCAATCAGGAACAAACCGAAATAGCCGCACAGCTTGCCAACGCCGACGCCGACGCCGTCGCCGCCCGCAAATTATTGCACCAGGCCGAGAGTCAGGGCGGCACGCTGGAGTCGCGACGCGCCGAGTTGCTGCGGCAACGCGATACCCTGCGGGGCGCCCTGGACGCGGCGCGCAGCGCCAACGCCCAGGCGAGCGAGGCCTTGCATCGACTGGAGGTCGAGCGTGAAGCACAGCGCACCGCCTACGAATCCACTCAGCAGGGCATCACCCGCCTTGAAGGACAGCGCCAGCATCTGGTCGCCCGGCGCAACGATCTGGCGGCCTTGCTGGCCGGGGAGCAACAGCCGGAGGCCGAGCGCAAACAGCGCCTAGAGGGATTGCTCAAGCAGCGCATGGAAATTGAAAAACGCCTGAACGACGCGCGTCAGGCGGCGGCTGATCTGGAGGCGGCGCAGCGTGAACAGCAGCAGCAGCGCCACCAGCACGAGCGCAAGATCGAGGGTGTGCGCGAACAGCTCGAGCAGGAGCGTATCGGACGGCAGGACCTGGTGGTCAGGCGCGATACCTTCGCCGAGCAGGTGCGTGAAGCAGAGTTCGAGCTGGAACAGGTGCTGACGGAAATGCCGGCGGAAGCCACGGAGGACGACTGGCACAAGTCGCTCGATGAGTTGGGGGCCAAGATCAACCGCCTCGGCCCCATCAACCTGGTGGCGATCGAGGAATTTGCCGAGCACTCCGAACGCAAGGGGTACCTCGACAAGCAAAACGCGGACCTGACCGAGGCGCTGACCACGTTGGAAGATGCCATTCGCAAGATCGATCGCGAAACCCGCACCCGATTCAAAGACACCTTCGAGAAGGTCAATTCCGCCTTCCAGACCTTGTTCCCGAAATTGTTTGGCGGCGGTCACGCCTATTTGGAGCTGGTGGGCGATGACCTGCTCGATACCGGTGTGCGCGTCATGGCGCGACCGCCCGGCAAGCGTAACAGCACCATCCACCTGCTGTCCGGCGGTGAAAAGGCGTTGACTGCCGTGTCGCTGCTGTTCGCCCTATTCGAATTGAATCCGGCGCCGTTCTGTCTGCTCGACGAGGTGGACGCGCCGCTGGACGATGCCAACGTCATCCGCTATTCCGAGATGCTCAAGGCGTTGTCACAGAAGACCCAGCTTGTGTACATTACCCACAATAAGATCAGCATGGAGATCGCCGATTACCTGCTCGGCGTGACCATGTCGGAGCCGGGCGTTTCAAGATTGGTGGCGGTGGACGTGCAAAGCGCCCTGGAAATGGTTGCCCAATAACCTAGGTCTGCGATGGAAGCTAACTAATGGACTTGCAATACGCCTTGCTTCTGATAGGTGTATTAATCATCGGCGGCGTTGCCCTCAGCGCATACGATAAGCTGCGTTTCGATTGGGGGCGGCGAACGAACTTCGATATATTCGGCCTGCGCCGACGCCGCGACACCGGCGATCCCACGGAGAAAACGCAGGGGAGTGTGCCGGCACCGCGACCGAATGCACATTTCTCCGGACTCGATCTCAATCCCGCAGCACCCTTAAGCGAGACCGACCAGAAGTATCTCCGTCCCGACGCCGAGATGGGACCCGCGACAGAGCGATCCGCCGACTACTATCTCTATCAGGAGTTGGAGAGCCTGGAGCATGTGGCGCATATGCCGCTGAATCTCAGTCTCGGGTTGACGGATCCGGCGGCCCAGGTGGAGACCAGTGCCCACACCCGCCGCAACATGCCGGATGAAAAGATTGATTTTGTCATCACCTTGCCGGGAAAAGGACCGATCAAGCGCAATCGCGCGCTGGGTATCTACAAACAAAACGAATACCTGCTGGAAAGGCCGCGTTGCATCTACGGTCTCGGATATAAGACCGGGCTGTGGTCCGACCTGGGCAATGATACCGAATATGCGCAATACGGCGACATCGCACTCGCCCTGCAATTAGTGGACAGCCGCGGTGCCGTGGGTGAGTCGGAGCTCAATACTTTTGTGCAGCTCTCCCTCAAACTCGCCGATGATCTGCAACGGCCCACCAAGCTCTCAACCAGTATCGAGGACGCGCTGACGCGTGCCAAGGTGCTGGACGTGTTTTGCAGCGCGAACGATGTCCTGGCGAGCGTCGATATCGTCGCCAACAGCAAGAACGGATTCAGCGGACGGGCGATCAATCAGGTGGCCACTAAGCTGGGAATGCAGTTCGGCAAGATGAATATCTACCACATGAAGAACGACAACCAGCTCGGTTGCCGTCATCTGTTCAGTCTGGCCAATTTATTCGCCCCTGGCGAGTTCAATCCCGAAACCATGAACACGCTCAAGACCCAGGGACTTACCTTGTTCATGAGCGTGCCGTGTGCCTATCAGCCGGTGCAGGTATTCGAGCGCATGATAGCGACCGCCAAGGGCATGTGCGAAATGCTCGACGGAAAAATGCAGGACCACGAAAAACACCTGCTCACCGAGCAGGGTCTGGCGGTGATACGCACGCAGATCGAACGCATCGCCGCTGACATGCAAAGCAGCGGCATTATTCCCGGTGGCGAAACGGCTATGCGGCTGTTTTAAGAGCGCGTACGGCCTGGGTGTTTTTCTTGCGTTGAACCAGAAATTCGCATACTAAACATAACGCCATAAGTAACGCCGCATAACCGGGGCAGTGGTCGTTGTAGGGTGGGCATCGCCCACCACACATGGCTGCGGTTGGCCCCGATGGTGGGCGATGCCCACCCTACACAACCAGGCATTACCTAATGTCACTATGTTTAAGTAGCCACAGCAGCAGGACGATGTAGGGCGCGCCCTGCCGCCCGGGTCAAATAGTCGGTCGGCTCATCCAGAACGCTAGGCGTGAGTGTCTGCTTGGCCGACTGCACACCGTCATTTCTCTTCATGCTACGATGCCCCTATGAACGAACCGCTAAACGTCAACAAGCGCATACACCAGCTGCGCGAACAAATCAACGAACACAACTATCGCTATTACGTGCTCGATGCGCCTGTCGTCGCCGATGCCGAATACGACCGTCTGCTGCGTGAGCTGCAATCGCTGGAGGTTGCGCATCCCGAACTGATTGCCGCCGATTCGCCGACCCAGCGGGTCGGTGCCCAGCCACTGGATGAGTTCGGCGCGGTGATACATCGTTTGCCCATGACCTCCATGGATAATGCCTTCGACGAACAGGAGGCGCGTGACTGGGATCAGCGCGTGCGCAAGGGGTTAGGCGCGGAGCAGGCGGTGACGTATACCGCCGAGCCGAAATTCGATGGTACCTCGGTGAGCCTCCGCTACGAGGATGGCGTGTTGGTTCAGGCCGGTACGCGCGGCGATGGACAGACCGGCGAGGACATTACTGGCAATGTGCGCACCATCAAGAGCATACCGCTGCGTCTGCACGGAGAGGGTTGGCCCGGTGTGTTGGAGGTACGTGGCGAGATCGTCATCCCCGTGCGGGATTTCGAGCGGCTCAATATCGAAAGACTGGCCAAAGGTGAGAATATCTTCGCCAATCCGCGCAACGCCGCCGCCGGCAGCCTGCGTCAGCTCGATCCGCGCATCACCGCCGGGCGTCCCTTGCGATTCTTTCCCTGGGGCTTGGGGGAGGTGTCACAGGAGGTGGCGCCGCTTTACTCGCAGGTGGTTACCCGTTTCAAGGAGTGGGGGTTCCGCGTGACCGACCTGTTGCGCCGGGTTGACGGTATCGAGGCGTGTCTCGATTACTATCAGACTATACTTACGCAGCGACCGGAACTGCCGTTCGAGATCGACGGTGTGGTGTACAAGGTCGATGATCTGGCGGCGCGCGCACGCCTGGGCTACACGGCGCGCGCACCGCGTTGGGCCATTGCCCACAAACTGCCGGCGCAGGAAGAGGTCACGCTGGTGGAGGACATTCTGCCGTCCGTGGGCCGCACCGGCGTGATCACGCCGGTGGCCAGACTCAAACCCGTGCAGGTAAGTGGTGTGGTGGTGAGTTATGCCACACTGCACAACCAGGACGAGGTGGAGCGCAAGGACGTGCGCATCGGTGATAGTGTCATCGTGCGGCGCGCCGGCGATGTGATTCCGGAAGTGGTCGGCGTGGTGCTGGAAAAACGCCCACACGACGCGCAATCCTGGCGCATGCCTGATCACTGTCCGGTGTGCGGGTCGGAGGTGATCCGTCATCCAGACGAGGCTGCGCATCGCTGCATGGGCGGCCTGTACTGTCCGGCGCAACGCATGGGCGCGTTATTGCACTTCGCCTCGCGCCGCGCCATGGATATCGAGGGCCTGGGCGACAAGCTGGTACAACAGCTGGTGGACAGAAAACTGGTGAACTCCATCGCTGATATTTACAGCCTTGGCAAGATGCAGCTCGCAGAACTTGAACGCATGGGTGACAAGTCGGCGCAGAACCTGATGGACGCTATCGAGAAGAGCAAGCACACGACGCTACCACGCTTCCTTCACGCCCTCGGCATACCGCAAGTGGGCGAGGCCACGGCACTGGCGTTGGCGCAGCACTTCGGCGAGCTCGATGCGATCATGCGTGCGGATTCTGAAACTCTGCAAACCGTGCCTGGTATCGGACCGAATATGGCCGAGGATATTCAGACGTTCTTTCAGCAGGCGCACAACCGCGAGGTAATCGCGAAATTGATGGATGCGGGGATGCAGTGGCCCAGGATAGAAGCGAAAGCCGTGGTTTCCGCGCTTTCCGGCAAGACCTTTGTGCTGACGGGCACCCTCGCCGGTATGTCGCGCGACGAGGCGAAAGAACTCCTGGCGGCACTGGGGGCCAAGGTGGCGGGCAGCGTGTCGAAGAAGACGGACTACGTGGTCGTCGGCGGGGATGCAGGTTCCAAGGCGGACAAGGCGCGGAAGCTGGGTGTTCGTATGTTGAGTGAGGCGGAATTTTTTGCCTTGATCGGAAACTAATCGTTTCGCCGACCCATGGAATCAGGACGAACTTAAGGCACCTCTGAATGCGCCCCCTGTTCCGAATGGCACTTGCTTAAAACCTTGCAGGCGTGTGGTGGGCGATGCCCACCCTACAACGGCTGTATTCCTTGAATCGAATAATCCCCGCGTTACTTTTCACCGACTATCTCGAAATACAGCAATAGTGTACGCTGCAGGAAATTATCATTGTTGTCGCTGATCATAAAATAACGATGGCCACGGTGATGTGTGAGTCCCTCGAAATTGTCCAGCCGCAGCCCATTCCTGTCGTCCAGCCGCGCAAGGGTTTCCGCTGACAGCGTGGTGCCATCCGGCAAGCCCGCCGGGAGGTGTATCTTCTTCAGTGTGATAACGGTGTGGACGATAAGCGAGAGATAGTCGCGCTCGAGTACCAGGATGTCACCGTGACCGAGACACTGCATGGCCACGATGCCGCTATTTTTTGTCGCCGGGTAATACCAGGATTTTCCTTTTAGATCGAAGATGCGTGTATAGCCAGGGCGCTCATTATGCAGCGGCTGTTCCGGTGCGGTGAGCACTCCGTGATCCGGGTCGATGCACACTGCTTCCAGCGCCTTGTTGGCGCCGTGGTAATTTTTGATATCGTCCAGGGGTTTCGGCAGCGCATACTGGCTGATGGCCGTGCCATCGGTGCGATAACGCATGATGCGCTGCTCACGCTCGAAACTGATCACGAGTTCGGCGTCGTTTTTGCGGCCGTTGCGCCCATTGACGATATCCATGCCTTCGGCATCGGTGCGCGTCCAGCGCAGCGCCTTGCCGCTGCCCAGCTCGCGCAGCGGTAACGCCTTGACCAGCTTTACATCGGTCAGATAGGAATTTGTGAATACCGGCTGCAGCCAGAACAGGCCGCCCTGGTCGGACTCCGCATACAGTATCCCATTGTCGTCGTCCCAAGCCAGGTCCGAGAACTCGGCGAAACGCAGATTATTCACACTGAACGACGGTAGCTGCAGCAGCCCCAGGATGCGGATTTTACCGATGCGGTCGCCGTTGTGCAGATGGGCAGAGAACTCCACCTGTTTTGCGTTCACTGCAGGCGGCACATCTGCTGCGACAGTGGCCTGCGGCAACAGCATGAGCATCAGGCCCAGGGACAGCGTGAAATGTCGTATGCAGGATAGAGTCGTCATGGGGAAACGAAAAAATACGTCGCCGCGGCTGAATGGGTGGTGCTGTTCAGAACGGCCACGTAGGGGATGATGGGTGAAACACCGGCACCGTATTCAGACACGCTGTCTGTTTACGCTGCCGGTAGCGACGGCGCGATTAATCGGCGTTGGTGATCTTTGCCTTGGCCTTCAGGTCTTTCACCATGTTGTCGATTTTTTCCTGCTGCACCAGCTGGCGTATATTGGCCTTGACCTGGTCGAAGTCAGGAATCTTGAACGGACGGGTATCCTCGAGTTTGATAATGTGCCAGCCGAATTCAGTCTTGACCGGCTCCTTGGTGATTTCGCCCTTCTTCAACTGGCTGACTGCCTTGAAAAATTCCGGCACCATGGCGCCTTCGTTGAACCAGCCGAGGTCACCGCCTTCCTTGCCGGAACGCACGTCGATGGATTTCTCTTTCGCCAAGGCAGCAAAGTTTGCCACGTGCAGCTTCTTCAGGATGTCCTCCGCCTCTTCTTTGGTTTTCACCAGGATATGGCGCGCGTGGTATTCGAGTTTGTTGGTCTTTTCCACTTCCTTCCCGTAGCGCTGCTTCACTTCCTCGTCGGAGATCGGGTTATCCTTGAGGTACTGTCGCAGCATGGCGCGCGCCAGGATGTTCTCGGTCTGACGCTTGATCTGGAAATA
Source organism: Gammaproteobacteria bacterium (assembly GCA_043740595.1). GTDB lineage: Bacteria > Pseudomonadota > Gammaproteobacteria > Acidiferrobacterales > UBA6901 > JANNJF01. Next base: position 2,365 of record JAYUBZ010000055.1, on the reverse strand, counting down.
GGTCTCCGGGTCCTGATCGAGCTTGTGCTTGCGCGCATTCTGTACCAGCAAAGTGCGGGTGACCATTTCGTCCATCACCACGGACTTTTCCTTTTCCTTGTCGGCGATCGGCGCCTGCTGCATCTGGCGTGACTTGAGATAGTCGTCATAGTCGTTCTGCGTAATCACGTCGCCATTGACGGTGCTCAGGATCTTGCTTTTGTCCGTGCCGTTGCCACCGCAGGCCGTGATGGCGAGGCCGAGGCTGACCAACAGCATCGGTAACAGTGAGCGGGTGTAGTTCATGAAGGGTCCTCGTTGTAATGGTGACAGGTTGTTGTAGACGTTGTTGGTGTTAAAGCTCGTCTGGCGTATAGGCGCGGATGCTCAAGGCGTGAATCTCCTTACGCATGGCGTCGCCCAGGGCATCGTAGATCATGCGGTGACGCTGCACCGGATTGCGGCCGGCAAACTGTGTGGCCACGATGGTCAGGGCGTAATGCCCCCCGCCGCTTTGGGCGCCCGCGTGTCCGGCGTGTTGTGCGCTCTCATCCACCACGTCGAGACTCAGGGGGGCGAAGGCACTGCGCAGGCGTTCTTCGATCATGGCCACGCGCGCGTTCACGGCAGCACCTTGCGAAACGGCTGGATGCTGACGTCGGCATAGACGCCTGCCGCCAAGTACGGGTCGCCGTCGGCCCAGGCGCGGGCCGCGTCCAGGGATTCGAACTCGGCGACGATCAGGCTGCCACTGTAACCCGCAACACCCGGGTCTTCGGCATCGATGGCCGGGTAGGGACCGGCGAGCAGCAGGCGTCCCTGGTTTTTGAGCAGCTCCAGACGCAGGAGGTGTGCGGGTCGCGCCGCTTGGCGGCGCGCCAGGCTGTCCGCGACGTCACGGCCGTTGATGGCGTAGTACATCAGGAGACGTCCTTGCCGGTTTCCGTGTCGAGATATTTGGACAGGAAGGGAATGTGCGCAAGGGTAAACAGAAAGGTGAGGGCGAGGGAGCCGAATACCTTGAAGTTTACCCACATCTCCTGGCGCCAGGTGGCGTCGTGATCAAGACCGAAGTAGAAGGCGACGTACACATTTAACGCGCCCATGGTAAGAAAGAAAAACCCCCAGTTGAGGTTGAACCGGCTCCATGCCACGGTGGGCAGCGGCAGTTGGCCGCCCAGCACGCGTTCCATGGCGGTTTTGCCGCCGGTAAACTGGCTGCCGAGGACCAGTGTGGCGAAGATCCAGTAGAGGATGGTCGGTTTCCACTTGATGAAGGTGTCGTTGTGCAGGATCAGGGTCAGGCCGCCGAATACCGCGATCACCGCCAGGGTGATGAGATGGAGGGTTTCGAAGCGGCGGTTTTTCCACCAGTAGCCGCCCACCTGCAGGAAGGAGGCGGCGATCGCCACGGCGGTCGCCACATAGATGCCCGCCAACTTGAAGGCGGCGAAGAACAACAGCAGCGGGAAGAAATCGAAAAGGAGTTTCAAAGGGGTTTCATCGGTCCGTGGCAACTGAATATGAAAAATATTCTCGCATTTAGCACCGCCGAGGGCAATGCTGGCCCTCAGTGCATGGTGGGACGCGTTACCGCCGTATAATAGCGGCTCATGACCTCGCGTACTTCCGGCGGATAGTCCAGGGCCTCCATCTGTTCCATGCCCTCACGGAAGAATCCCGGGGCGTCCTCCGGCACCGCCAGCACCAGGTCGTCGAACACTTGCTGCATGAGCACGACATTGTGTGAGCGGGTGGCGACAATACCACGGTTAAGGTGTAGGACACGCCAGGGGCGTCCCGGATTGTTTTTTTCCAGATCCTGCTGGATAAAGTCGGCCGTGACGCTCAACACCCGGCCCATGAATTGGGCCATGCGTTCCAGCTCGCCCGGTTCGCGCAGCTCATTGGCCACCTCGGCAAAGGCATTCACCACCGGTTCGAGGGCACGGATCTGCCCCTGGTGGCGGATGATCCAGTCAGTGGCCGCGAGACTGACTTTCTGCAGCTCGGCATAGGCATTCTGGCAACTCAGCAGCTTGGCCCATTCGCTTAAGTCCATGAGCAGGCTCAGTCCGTAGTCCGCCAGCTGGTCCACATCGTCCGTGGCCAGGGGGCCGGTTTCGCCCTCCTGGCGGTCGGTGCGAACCGTGATGCTCAGGAATTGTTCAACCGCATCAATGATTTGTGCAGGCGTGACTTGGACGCTGCGTTGGGGCTTGCGCGCCTCGTAGGTGGTCAGTATTTCTTCCGCGGCCTGCTTGAAACGGGTAACGGCCTCGGACAGGGGTGGCTGGTTCGTCATGAAGCGGCGTATTCCGGGGTCAATTTGGTTCTTTATCATGATACTCTGTTTTAAGGCAGGCAATGATAAATAGCGCATCGC
>JAYUBZ010000054.1:0-4451 GCA_043740595.1 Gammaproteobacteria bacterium | reverse complement strand
TCGCTGCTCATGCCGCCACCTGAGTCATTGTGGGTGTCAGAGTATGCGCGCCATCATCACGCCGGGTATGGCCGCGATCTGGGCACGCACGGTTTCGGGCAAGGGGCTGTCCACATCCACCACGGTATAGGCCAGATCACCCCGGGAACGATTGACCATGTCGTTGATGTTCAATCCTGCCGCCGCCATGGCGCTGGAGATCTGTCCCAGCATGTTCGGTACGTTGGCGTTGGCCACGATCAGTCGATAGGCGGACTCCCGCGGCACCACCACGTCGGGGAAGTTCACCGCGTTGCGGATATTGCCGTTCTCGAGAAAGTCACGCACCTGGTCGGCGACCATGATGGCGCAGTTGTCTTCGGCCTCGGCGGTGGAGGCGCCTAAGTGCGGCAGCGTGATAACGCGCTCGTGATTCTTTAATAAGTTGCTGGGGAAATCGCACACATAGCCGTAGACCTTGCCGGCCTTGATGGCGTCGCTCACCGCCTGGTCGTCGACGATGCCCTCGCGGGCGAAGTTCAGGATGACCACGCCGTCCTTCATGATCTTCAGGCGCTCGGCGTTGATCAGCTTGCGCGTCGCGTCGATGAGGGGGACGTGAAACGTGACAAAATCCACCTGGCGCAGCAGCTCCTCCGCGCTGTCGGCCTTCTTCACGTCCGCCGACAGCTGCCACGCCCCTTCCACCGTGAGACCAGGATCGAAACCCACCACCTTCATGCCAAGAGAGATGGCGGCGTTCGCCACCAGGCGCCCGATGGCGCCGAGGCCGACGACGCCGAGGGTGCGGCCCGGCAGTTCGTAACCGGCGAAATTTTTCTTGCCCGCCTCCACCGCCTTGCCGATCTCGGCATCGGTGCCTTGCAGCTTGCGCGAGAACTCCCACGCCGGCCCGATGTGGCGGATCGCCAGCAGCATGCCGGCGATCACCAGCTCCTTCACCGCATTGGAGTTGGCCCCCGGCGCGTTGAACACCGGGATACCCAGCTTGCTCATTTTGTCCACGGGGATGTTGTTCACGCCGGCGCCGGCGCGTCCCACCGCCTTGAGGCTCGCGGGGAGGGCCATGTCGTGCATCTTGAAGGAGCGCAACAGGATGCCGTCCGGATCTTTGATGTCGCCGCCGACCTGAAAGGTGTCCGCCGGCAGGCGCGCCAGACCGTCGGCGGAGATGTTATTCAGCGTGAGGATTTTGTACACGGCTCAGCCCTGCTTGCGTTGAAAGTCTTGCATGTACTGAATGAGGGCGTCGATGCCCGCCTCTGGCATGGCGTTATAGATGCTGGCGCGCATACCGCCGACGGAGCGATGGCCCTTCAACTGCAGCAGGCCCACGGCCTTGGCACCCTTGAGAAAGGGATCATCCAGCGCCGCATCCTTCAGCGTGAACGGCACGTTCATCCAGGACCTGACGCTGCGTTCCACCGGGTTCTTATAGAAACCGTTGCTGCCGTCGATGGCGGCGTAGAGTTTGTCCGCCTTGCGCCGGTTGATCTCCGCCATGCCCTTGAGGCCGCCACGCGCCTGCAACCACTCGAACACCAGCCCGGCCATATACCAGGCGTAGGTCGGCGGCGTGTTGTACATGGACTCGTTGTCCGCATGAATCTTGTAGTCGAACATCGACGGCGTGCCGGCCACGGTCTGGCCGAGCAGGTCATCGCGCACAATCACGATGGTTAAGCCCGCGGGGCCGATGTTCTTCTGCGCACCGGCGTAGATCAGGCCGAAGCGCGCCACGTCGATGGGGCGCGACAGAATGGTGGACGACATGTCCGCCACCAGGGTGACCTTGCCGGTATCGGGGATGTCCTGGAACTCAACACCGCCGATGGTCTCGTTGAGGATGTAATGCACATAGGCCGCGTCCGGATCCAGCTTCCAGGTGTCGCGTTTTGGTACGCTGCAGAACTTGTCCGCCTCGGAACTCGCGGCCACATTCACGCTGCAGTATTTTTTCGCCTCGGCGATGGACTTCTTCGACCACTCGCCGGTATTGATATAGTCGGCCTTGTGCTTGCCGCGCAACAGGTTCATCGGCACCATGGCGAACTGCGCCGAGGCGCCGCCCTGCAGGAACAGCACCTTGTAGTTGGCCGGGATGGCCATGAGCGCGCGCAGGTCGGCCTCCACCTTGGCGGCGATTTCCAGAAACTCCTTGCCGCGATGGCTCATCTCCATCACCGACATGCCGGAGCCGTGCCAGTCGGTCAGCTCGGCGCGCGCCCTTTCCAACACCTCCAGCGGTAATACCGCCGGTCCCGCACTGAAATTGAATATTCTCGCCATCGGTCTCGTACCTTCTAGAACTTATTTAGAACTTATTGAACCCGCTTATTCACCCGCTTCCTCGACCACAGCCTCATCCGATTCGGCGACCATCTCCACACCCACCAATTTTTCACCATCACCCATTTCGATCAGGCGCACGCCCTGGGTATTGCGTCCCACCACCGAGACCTCCTTGGCGCGCGTGCGGATCAGCGTACCGCCATCGGTGATCAGCATGACTTCATCTTCGGTGGTGGTGAGGCACGCGGCCACCACCACGCCATTGCGCTCGGTGACCTGGATCGAGATGACACCCTGGCCGCCACGCTTGTGCTTGGGATAATCCGACAGCGGCGTACGCTTGCCGTAACCGTTGGCGGTGGCGGTCAGCACCGTGGTCTCGGCGTGGGCCTGACCCGCGATGATGACGGACACCACCGACTGACCCTCCTGCAGCGTGATGCCGCGCACACCGCGCGCCGCGCGTCCCATGGGGCGCACGTCCTCCTCGCTGAAGCGGATAACCTTGCCGGCGGTGCTGAACAGCAGGATGTCGCTCTGGCCATCGGTAATACCGACACCCACCAGCTGATTGCCATCCGCCAGTTCCACCGCGATGATGCCGCTGGAACGCGGACGCGAGAACTCACTCAACCCGGTCTTTTTCACGGTGCCATCGCTGGTGGCCATGAAGACCATTTTGCCTTCTTCGAATTCCTTCACCGGCAGAATGGCATTGATGCGCTCACCCTCTTCCAGCGGCAGCAGATTGACGATGGGCTTGCCGCGCGCGCCGCGTCCGGCCTGCGGGATCTCGTAGACCTTGAGCCAGTAGACCTTGCCGCGGTTGGAGAAACACAAAATCGTGTCGTGGGTGTTGGCCACAAACAGCTTGTCGACGAAATCCTCTTCCTTCATGGCGGTGGCCGATTTGCCACGGCCACCGCGGCGCTGGGCGCGGTAATCGCTCACGGGTTGCGCCTTGGCATAGCCGGCGTGGGACAGCGTCACCACCACGTCTTCCTCGGCGATCAGGTCTTCCAGTTTGAGATCGACCTGGCTTTCGCGAATCTCGGTACGGCGCGCGTTGGCATACTGGTCGCGCACCGCGATAAGTTCGTCACGGATCACCCGCATCAGGCGTTCGTGGCTCTGCAGGATATCCAGCAGGTCGGCGATCTTTTCCAGTATTTCTTTGTACTCGGCGCGGATCTTGTCCTGTTCCAGACCGGTCAGGCGATGCAGACGCAGATCCAGAATCGCCTGGGCCTGGGCCAGGGACAGGCGATAGCCTTCCTGGGTCAGGCCGTAGATCGCCTCCAGCTTATCGGGACGGGAGACGTTGGTGTCGCTGCGCGCCAGCATCTCGCCCACCACCTTCGCCGGCCACACACGCCCCATCAAGCCGGTGCGTGCGGTTTCCGAATCCGGCGCCGCCTTGATCAGGGCGATGATCGGGTCGATATTCTCCAGGGCCACCGCCAGTCCTTCCAGGATGTGGGCGCGCTCGCGTGACTTGCGCAGGTCGAACAGGGTGCGGCGCGTCACCACCTCGCGCCGGTGACGCACGAACGCCTCGATGATCTGCTTGAGGTTCATCAGCTTCGGCTGACCGCCCTCCAGCGCCACCATGTTGATGCCGAACACGCTCTGCATGGCGGTGTGCTGATAGAGGTTGTTCAGCAGCACGTCGGTCATCTCGCCGCGCTTCAGCTCGATCACCATGCGCATGCCGGACTTGTCCGACTCGTCGCGCAGGTTGCTGATGCCCTCGATCTTGCCGTCCTTCACCAGGTCGGCGATCTTCTCCAGCAGGCGCGCCTTGTTCACCTGGTAGGGCAGCTCCGTCACGATGATGGACTGGCGACCGGCGCGCTTCGCGTCCTCCTCGATCTCCACGCGCGCGCGCACGTACACCTTGCCGCGGCCGGTGAGATAGGCCTCGCGGATACCGCTGCTGCCGTTGATGATGGCGGCGGTGGGGAAATCCGGTCCCGGCACATGCTTCATCAACTGCTGGATGGTGATGGCGTTGTCGTCGATATACGCCACGCACGCATCCACGATCTCGCGCAGATTGTGCGGCGGGATGTTGGTCGCCATGCCCACGGCGATACCGGACGAGCCGTTCACCAGCAGGTTCGGCACCTTGGCCGGCATGACCGTGGGTTCGTGCTCGG
>JAYUBZ010000053.1:0-1769 GCA_043740595.1 Gammaproteobacteria bacterium | reverse complement strand
CAATTCCCCGACCGCATGAGTCCGCCGCAGTCTCCGGGGATAGCGCTAGCGATGGACTCGCGACCACCGTCAACCGCCTTGCCTTCATCGCCGGCCTTGCGGCCATCGGTGCCGTTGCCGCAGGCATTGCCCTTAAACAGTACGCAACCGCACTGGTCGGCGGCCCCGCTTTGGCTGGCCTTGCTTTGGTTTTTTTGCTGCTGCCTGCTATTGCTGCTGCTGTCAAATGGCTGCTTGTCGGCTCGGTAGTTCTCGCCATTGGCGGCGCGGCGTGGTTGGCCTATAGCCGATGGAAAGCATACGTCGCAGTAAAGCTGACCGCTATTCATGCCGACCGAATGGAAGCCGCTTCGACTGATACCGAAGTTGAGGTTGCAAAGGTAATTTCGCACGCTGAACAGGTGAAGTCTGGTGTTGCTGGGATCATCGAAAATATCCGCTCAAAAGTAACTGGCTGATCGTGCCGACGATCCCCTCACTTATTCGTATTGATGTGGTGACGGCGTGCCGCGACCCTGCGGTTGCTGCTGCCGCAGGACTTGGCGCTGCTGCGTGGGCTGACACGACCGTGCCGCATGTTTTCGATGCGCTCCAGGGCTACATGGGCGGACGCAATCGCGGGCGGCTGCCATTCCTTGAAGTAGCGGTCGGCGACCTAAACTTTGATTCACACAATTCCGAAGGCGGAACAGTGGAATCAACCATTACGGTGCGATGCCATGTAGGCGCGAAAGATCAGGTCACGGCGATGGATCAAACGTCCGCGATCCTCCTCACGTGCCTGCAACGAATCCGCGACAAGAATAGCGTCACCTACCTCACGGACGGGGGCGAAAATCTGGATGCTCTTGTGGCCGGCCCATGGGGATTGATGCGCGATCTGCGGTTTACCATCCGGCACGTCTTTGAGCGGCCTACCTTCGGAGTTCAATGATGGCCTTTAATAGATTCGGCGCGGTTTTCACCACGGTCGTTACCATGTACCCTGGCACCGCCGCAGCCGATTACGGCGGCCAAGTGACCATTGAGGAGGCAATCGACCGTGCGGTGGATCGCATCCTGGCGGCGATGCCTACGCCTGTTCATGACCAGATCGTCAGCCCTGATTTGGTGCTCCTCGTGCAGCGCGCGACCGCTGGCCAGACCACGGCGACGCTCCCCATCCTGCCTGGTCTTCCGGGCACCGGGCGCATCTGGGTCGGTCAGCCGATGATGTTCCAAGAGCGGCCACGGCAATTCCCAGGCCTGTATCAGGACCTTGGCCTTATCGAACTCGACCCGTCGAAGTACTCGATCAATTACACCACGGGACTAGTGACGTTGAACGCTGCTATGGTGGCGAATGATCAGCTCTTCGCGAGCTACGACACCGACTCAAGCAACGCGGCCTTTTCTGCGCCATCCATCGCGCGCATTGCCGTACGTGGCGCGGCCTCTGAATTGGGCAGCCGTCTCTACAGTGAGGCCAACCAAGAGTGGCTGCTGGTTGATAAATTTGAGACCTCGTTCAAGGAAGCCATTGATTCGCTTTCCGACGGATCATGGGTCCCAGAGGAGCTGCGGTTCCTGAAATGGTGGAAGGAAATCGAGCGCAATACGGCGCTGAGTGCATCCGCTATCAGGCTCCCCCGTGGTTGATGCGCTTGGCGGACACGGCCCGGCGGAAGAGGCTGAGCGCCAGCGCCTTTCGGATACGGCTATGGTCGTCTCGGCGTCCTGCCTCAGCCTGTCCACTGTAGCCGCTGCGTCGGCGATCATCCGCGCGGTGC
>JAYUBZ010000052.1:0-2886 GCA_043740595.1 Gammaproteobacteria bacterium | reverse complement strand
TCGGAGATGGGCCGGTCGAGCATGCTCATCACGTCGTGGCGCTCCAGATAGGTCGTGTCCGGCAGCACCAAGTCCGCATAAGAAACCATTTCCGATTGGAACGCGTCGCACACGGCGATAAACGGAATCTTGAACTCGCCGTTCTCGTCCTTGTCGTTCAGCATCTGACGCACCTCCACCGTGTTCATGGAGGAATTCCACGCCATGTTGGCCATGAAGATCATCAAGGTGTCGAGCCTGTAGGGGTCGCCGCGCCACGCATTGGTAATCACATTGTGCATGAGGCCGTGCACCGCCAGCGGGTACTCCCAGGAGAAGGCCTTGTCGATGCGCACCGGCTGACCCTGGTCGTCCACGAACAAATCGTCCGGTTCCGCCGGCCAGCCCAGGGCCATACCGCCCAGGGGTGTATTGGGTTGCACACCTTCCGGACCCCTGGGCGTCTTGGCGCAGGGCGGGATCGGCCGCGGAAACGGCGCCTTGTGACGGAAGCCACCGGGCTTGTCGATGGTGCCGAGCAGGCTCATGAGGATGGACAGGGAGCGGATGGTATGAAATCCGTTGGAGTGCGCCGCCAGGCCACGCATGGCATGAAACGCCACGGGATTACCGGTGACGTACTCGTGCTCCTTGCCCCAAATGTCGGTCCAGGCAATGGGCAGCTCGATCTTCTGATCCCGCGCCGTGATGCCCATCTCGTAGGCGAGACGCTTGATGGTCTCCACGGAGATGCCGGTGATGCCACTGGCCCACTCCGGGGTATAGTTCTTCACCCTATCCACTAGCAACTGGAACGCCGGCTTCACCTTGGTGCCGTCTTCCAAAGTGTATTCACCCAACAGATAGGGATCGGCACCTTCCGTATGGGTCACCATGGGTTTACCCGTGAGACGGTCCCACCACAGCTTGTTCTGCGGATCGAAGCAACCCTCCACCACCGGAATTTCGGCGCGCACAAACATGCCGAACTCGCTGCTGTCCCGCTGCTGGTTCACCAGCTGCGCCGAATTACTGTAACGCACAAGAAAATCGCGGTCGTACAAACCCTGGTTGATGATCTCGTGGATCAAGGCCAGGAACAGCGCGCCGTCGGTGCCCGGCTTGATGGGCACCCACTCATCGGCAATAGCAGAGTAACCGGTACGCACCGGGTTGATGGAAATAAATCGCCCACCCTGGCGCTTGAACTTGGACAGGGCGATCTTCATCGGATTCGAGTTATGGTCCTCGGCGGTGCCGATCATGATGAACAGCTTGGAACGATCCAGGTCCGGCCCGCCAAACTCCCAGAACGAACCGCCGATAGTGTAAATCATCCCCGCGGCCATGTTCACCGAACAGAATCCGCCGTGGGCGGCATAGTTGGGCGTGCCAAACTGTTTAGCGAAGAGGCCCGTGAGGGCCTGCATCTGATCGCGTCCGGTAAACAGCGCAAATTTCTTCGGGTCCGTGGCGCGGATCTTTCTCAGGCGCTCTTCCAGAATAGTGAAGGCCTCGTCCCAGGTGATGGGTTCGAAGTCGTTGGCCCCGCGATCGGAACCGGGCTTGCGTCGCAGGGGCTGGGTGAGGCGCGCGGGGGAATACTGCTTCATGATGCCGGAGGCACCCTTGGCGCAGATCACCCCCTTGTTCAGCGGGTGATCCGGATTGCCTTCAATATAGCGCACCTCGTTATCGCGCAGGGTCACGCGGATACCGCAGCGGCAGGCGCACATATAGCAGGTGGTATTTTTCTGCTCGATGCGGACAGCGGTTTGGGGCTGAGTATTCGCAGTTTGCATGCCAGTCATCCTGTAAGTAGTGTCCGCACCTTACGCGTATCGAACTAAAGCGACCAATCAGCAATACTAAAGGGTATATAAGTTATTACTAATGCTTACAGTTTTTCACAATAACTTGCTGAGTTTAAACAGAAAAAACGCACCGATGCGGTGCAGGCGTGGTTTTTGGAGTATTCGTCCAGGGGAGCGGGCTTAAATGTCGCAGCGCGACGACGGACCCCGCAGGGTAGTAGGGTAGTTACGACAGGAGGCGCGATACTGTCTCCCTGTGGCAGAGTCTACACGTTGATCTGGCGCACGTCCTGTTCACGCCCCAGGCAATGCGGGTCCAGCGCGGCGTACCGGCACCGCCGCGAGTCTCTGCGGTGCTGGTACGCCCGTGGGGTGCGGTTACTTCTTTTTGAGGAGAAAACTGTACTCACCGGCGGATTCCGTCGATTCTAACAGTTCATTGCCCGTTTGTTTGGCGAAGGCTTGAAAATCTTTCACTGCCCCCGGGTCGGTGGCCAGCACCCTCAATATCTGGCCGGCGGTGATCTCGTTGAGCGCTTTCTTGGCGCGCAGGATGGGAAGCGGGCAGTTAAGGCCGCGTGCGTCGAGTTCTTTGTTCGCTTGCATGATATGGCTCCTCTTGATTGAGCTGTTGGGTTTAGTGGTTGGCATGTTGATGCGTCGCACTGGGTGTTGCGGGAAGATGTCCGGCGACATAGCCACCTTTCCCCCGGAAATACTCGATATACAATTCGGTGAATTCCGGTACCACCGAACCGACTACAGACGGACGCGCCAGCAGTGCATCGCGGTAGGCCGCGAGGCGCGGGCGCGCGGCAAAATGATCGGGATGCATGTGCCGATCGATCCGGTATGCCCGTTCTGCTGCGGCTGCACGCTGCCTGATCCCATATCGAGCCTCCTGATAAAAAAAGAACGCGTCCATTACGCTGATTTGCGTCGCTTCGACGTCTGCAATCCCTGGACATAATCGCGCAACTGTCCCATGCATACCCGATAGGCCTGCACCGACTGCATGTTTTTGGCCACACCGATGCAGCCCTCCCAGGAGGAAACGATGAACAACGCCACGGCGTCGCAATCCACTTCAGGG
>JAYUBZ010000051.1:0-11232 GCA_043740595.1 Gammaproteobacteria bacterium | reverse complement strand
AGTGGATGGCAGCAGCGAATCAGATACTCAAAAAGGTAATTCAGGCACATGGATTACAAAATGCAGATTTATGCGGTCCTGGCTCAGACCGTCGTCCTTTGCGAACGCTACGGGCTGGATACACCGCTTTATGCGGAGGGCAGTGAGTGTATCGACGGCGCTGGCTGCCCTGACACTGCCGCTGTGGTATCACTGGTTGACCTGAGGGACGCGTGTCCCTCAGGTCATGCCGGATTTACTTGCCCTTGCGTTTGCTCTCCACCATCTCTTCGATGATGGGAGTCAGGATGATCTCCATGGCGAAGCCCATCTTCGGACCCGGCACCACGATGGTGTTGGGTCGCGACATGAAGGAGTTGTCGATCATCTGCAACAGGAGAGGGAAGTTGTGTTTGCGGTGCTCGCGGAAGCGAATCACGATCAGGCTTTCATCCGGCGTCGGGATTTCGCGCGCGATAAACGGATTGGAGGTATCCACCAGCGGCACACGCTGGAAATTGATGTGGCTGCGCGAGAACTGCGGCGTGATGTAGTGCACATAGTCGTGCATGCGGCGCAGGATGGTGTCGGTGACTGCTTCGGCGGTGTAGCCGCGCTGCGCGGTATCGCGGTGTATCTTCTGGATCCATTCGAGGTTCACGATGGGCACCACGCCGACCAGCAGGTCCACCCACTTGGCGACATCCACGTTGCCATCGGCGGCGCCGCCGTGCAGGCCTTCGTAAAACAGCAGATCGGAACCCTCCGGGATCGGAGTCCATGGCGTGAAGGTGCCGGGTTGTTGCTTGTATGGGGCGGCCTCGTTTTCGTCGTGCAGATACAGGCGGGTCTGGCCGCTGCCGGTTTCACCATAGGTGCGGAAGAGCCCCTCCAATTTGTCGAACAGGTTGGCGTCAGGGCCGAAGTGGCTCAGATTCTTGCCCTTGGTGGCGAATTCCTTGATGGCGTCTTTCATCTCAGCACGGTTGTAGCGATGGAAGCTGTCGCCTTCGACCACGGCGGCCTTGATGCTGGCGCGGCGGAAGATGTCACCGAACGCGTGTTTGACGGTGGTGGTGCCGGCGCCGGAGGAGCCGGTAACGGCGATGACTGGATATTTTCTGGACATGCTGTTTTTCCTTCGCAAAATTGTAATTAATTAAGAAATCTTGTCGTTTCCCGTGTTACGGATGCGCATCATCCGGCCCGAAGGCGGGGCGCAGGACTGGTAAACCACGTGGAAGCGCTGACGACGGCGGCGATCTGTCAATTAACCGGGGTCATAGCCCGCGGTTCCTGTAATGAGTTTCGTATTATGTCACCAATATAAATTTTATAAGTTCATCAGATGTGTCGGGCCTGGCATTTTTCTCCCGCCATGGTTCCCGCTATCCCCGCTCTGCCAGGCCGAGGGCCCTCCGCAATCATCCTGGTACTGCCGGTGTGCCGCACCCATCGGGTTGCCCTGGTCGGCGATGGCCACTTTTTGTGGCAGGTTTCGGCGGCCCCATCAGGCCCCGTCAGCGTGCCGTGGGTAGGCAGTACCGATGTCGCCCTTTGACCACCGCCCGCCCCACGAGAACGTGCAACTATACCGCAAAATAGCAGCCTTGCCTCCACCCGACTGCCGGCCAGGCCAGGGTACCGGCGGCCCTGAAGCTGATTTGCAGGCCGTTACCGTCTTGGAAACTATATATTTTAATACAATTAGTTATAGAGATTCAAGCGCTGGCGAGTAGCCATTCCCGAGGTAGGTTGTCCTAGGGATAACGTTTTAACGGACAAGGTTGAGGGTATTTGAGGCAGGTCAGCGAGGCGTGTCCCTGCGCCGTGTCGCGGGAAAGCCCATGCATGCGGGCAGGCGCATACCGGTGCGCGCAGGCCCCAGGAGACGTGGACCGGGCATCCGTGGCGAGGCCTTCCGGTCAGCGACGTCCTATCTGTTGAGCAGGTTGTGGAATCAGCCCGTCGTCGTCGACGGCAGGCTTGCTGACAATTTAGATATGCTCCTCGCACACATGAAATGAGAGCTGCGCGCGCGTCACCAGACTGCGACCGTAGTAGACAAACGTCCCTATCCAAAGCAGCTGTAAAAACACGATGGCGCCCGGTTGCCATAGGGACGTCAGACCCCGGACGAGATCCGGGGTGTGGGTGGTCTCGGTTGGCAACCACCAAACGGCTAAGACCGTGTAGCCCACGGAAATCAGCGCCATGATTTGATAGGCGGAAATTCTTCCCTTGCCGCGGTAATCGGCGCGCCAGGTCTCGGAAAATGTACGCCACAATTGTGTCACCCCGAGGGTTATCAGCAAGGCAGGGGAATAGTAGGCGTTGAGGAACAACCAGGTGCCGAGCAGGCCGGTGACGACATACACGACAGAAGTGACCGCCTGGATCGGCACCACCTTGAGCCCCTCCATTTTTCCCGCGTAGGTGATTTTCTTGGTATGCCCGGTAAACACGAAGTGGTTGTGCCGAAAAATTTTCTGCACCAGGGGATGACATCCCTCAAGCGGCTTGCCGTAACAACAGCCAAAGGTGACGCAGCCGAGGCGGCCAAAACCTTCGCCAAAAGCGTAGGCAATGGCAAAAACCGCCAGGGTGGCGATGATGGGAATACGCATGCCGTGCGTCTGCCCCAGACTATTGCCGAGGTGCGCGATCCACGGCGCCATGACGATGCCGACAAAGGAGGCGCCACCCACGGTGAAGGTCGCCGATTTTTTTTCCACCATGAGGGCGACCAGCCTTGAGGCGGGTATTACCAGCAGCAACATGATCAGTAACAATGCCGACGCCCCGGACAGCGACACGGCGACGGCGCCAAGCAGCACCAGGGTCAATAGCGCTGCAAGCAGGTGGGAGGAGGCGACGATCAGGCCATAGCTGGTAAGATTGGTGCCATGCCAGTGACCGGCAGCAGATTTATGCGAGGGGATCGCGGCGAGGATCTGCCATTTCTCCCCAGGCAAGGTGCGAAAGGCCCAGCGCAGGATGAAGAAAAGTATCACGCCGAGTGCAGCGACGAAGAGCAGATTTATCATGGGTGCGGGAACTCCTGCTGGTTGTGAATCGTGTCACAGCGCGGTACGGACCAGGCATATGCGATAGCCGACCGTACCTTTACATCGGTCTCCACCAAGGTGCGCCCGAAAGGCAGGGAGAAGCGGCTTTCCGCCGTCGGATGTGTCTGGTTCTGCAGCAGATCTTCGGCGAAGTGGATGCGGTTTTTCTCGAACAGCAGCAATGTCGTGGAGCTGCCAGGGCGGAACAGGCTCTTCGGGCATCCACGTTGTACAAACATCCCGTTACGTATGGGTAATGGGTTTAAGTATTGATGCCGGCTGTAGCATTGGATGATTTCACCTATCATCAGGGCGACGATCTCGATCATGGCTACACGCCCGACGCGTGTTCCGCCGGGGACGTCTGTATTGATGATGGTCACCACGCGTTTGTTTTTTGAATAAGGGGTGATGACTTGGGTAATTGCAGACGGATTGCACGAGTGATAGCGACCTGCGATCTCGTAATAGTCCTCCACGATGCCGGCAACAGGTGTATGGTTATAGTGGTATTTCTCCGGGGTAAGACGGAAGATAGCGAAGTCGCCGTCGCGAAACGCCAGCAGCCACTTGCGCTTATCGCGTGCCACCAGTTCGTCGTAACTGAAGAATTTTCCCTTGAGGAAAAGCTTCGATGTCTCGCTCAACGAGCCCACCACCACGCGCGCATCGGCCGGCGCAACGACACTGTCCTGAATTTCAGGCATCGGCCTGAATTGCCAATACTTTATTTTACGTTCAAAGAACTTGCGCACCGTATCAAACCCGGATGGATCTTCCAGGCACTCCGTCAGATCCAGTCCATTGTTCCTGACAAAACGCCGGCAGGCGAGGGATCCCCAGCGGGTGTCGTAATTGAGGTAACCCAGGATACGAGAAGAACCGCGACCGCTGAGCCATCGCTGCATAACAGAGGCCTGTTCACGCGCCTCGCTGTAAAAGAACCGCACCACACGATCCATATAAAGGCGTTCAGTATGGACGTTGCCGGTTTCACGTTGGATGTATTGGTGCGAGCCGCTCGTCATGCATGCCCTCCATGCCGCGATCCGATCGATGCACACCCGATGGCATCGTTCTGTATGGCGGTGAGTTGCAGCTGTATCAGGCGTGTAATATCGGCCAGGTCCAGGGCGTCGTTGATCAGGCCGGCGCTGGATTCACGTACGTAGGCGAGTGCGCTGCGTCCTTTAAGGATTTGTCCCAAACCCTCGTTCAGATCGCTGTCGTAACGTCCGCTATCCATTTCTATCGCATCCTGTTGGAGGAAGGCCAAGGCATCGTGCAGGTGATTGGCGCGCAGACGTTCGCGGTAGTACCGTTCCGTGGCCTGGTTGAATTCTGTTCCTGACACATCTAAAGGATGGGTTGCGTTGAGGTCGGCGAGAATGTCGTTACGCATGCGACCCGCGGTTGAATATTCTTGGGGCTGAGTCACGCGCCGTTCCAGATCGTTGAGTGTGCCCTGCAGGCCGTGCATTTCAATCAGATCTTCCGCGTCTTTGCGCAGTATATGCACCAGCGCGCGCTGGTACTCGGCGACTGGGATCTTGAGGAAACCAGGGTAGCGGTTGCTGGGGCGCACTTGCCGCGCGTTCTCAAGGATGCGCGCGAGAAAGGGCGCCATCGTCTGGCGTTTGACATAGCAGCTGGGAATGCCGGCGGCAGCGGCAAAAAAGAACTGGCGCCGATCGCTTTCGGTGTTGCGATCATCCGGGATGTGGAATGCAGTGCCGATGCCAGTGGCCATATAACGATACGCCAGCGCTGTGATGAGCAACTGCAATTCCGCGCCGCGCGCCAGATCGTCCGTCAACGATTCGAAGGTACTGTAATAGCGGCCTTCAAATCCGGAGAAACCGATATGCGCCACCTCCCGCAGGCGATAGGGCAGGTACAGCGTCATGCCGCTGTTATAGACTCCCTGTGCCTCGAGATCCCGCAGGACCTCGGCGCTGTTGCCGGGTCGCCCATCGAGCATGGCGTGGCGCGTGCTGGGTAGGGCGACGAAATAGTCGAGCAGACGCATGTCGGGCACATAGTCGCCCTTCAAGCCGAGTACCCGCCCCTTGGCCTTTTCCCACCAGGTGGGTCCGGCCGGCAGGCGACGTGCCTTTTTGCGCCATTGGCGCCAGAACAGACGTAGCTGTCCATCGGCCAGTTGGTGTGGCAGGAAGCCGAGAATATTTTCCGCATGAAAGTCACCCACGTCGATACGCCATGGCGCGGCGCTGTAGCTACCCACGAACAAAGGCAGGAAATATTCGGTGATCTTGATGGCCATATCCCCCAGGACCTTTTCCTGCGCGATACCGTCAGGATGTCCGGCGAAGTAGCCGGTCAGCCGGCGGCTGCCCAGGCTCAGGTGGGTGCCGTTATTCGCCAGACTGGTGTCGTTCGAGGCGGCGCCCTCGACTTGCAGCCCGATGCCGGCGGCACTCAGGCGCATGCGTGTGCGTTGGCGACTCCGGGTCAGCGTCGCATGACAGGTATGCATATACCGATGCTTCTTCTCCCCCTCGTCCCAGCCGGAGAGACAGGGGTTCATGAAGAGTTCGCGATACAGGCTGCCGGGGATGCATCGCCCTAGTAGTTTCTGGCGCAACGGCGTGTGGGGTGAGAAATAAACCAGGCTGTGTTGACCGGTTTCGTCCAGGTGGAACTTGCGATTGGCATAGGCAGTCAGTAACTGTGTGAGCAGAAAGCGCTGCGCGGTTTCCTTGGCCACGGCCTTGCCCATGCCAAGCCCACGGGTCAGCGGGACTATGTAGGATGAGAATTGCTCGGGCGCGGTATTATCATTGGTAAAGTGTTTGAGCAGATTCATGCCGAAGTCACGCAGCCCGCCGGTTATGTCTGGCCCACTGCCCAGGGCGTCGGCCAAGGCCAGCTTGTGCAAATAGCTGATGGGCACGCGCACCATGGCCTCGCCCTGGTCGGCAAACAGATAGTGACTGGCATCGTGCCTGGAACCTTGTTGTGGCAGGCGTTTATCTGCGAGCAGATCGGTATGCAATGTCGCGCGTGCCAGGGCGTTCAGGCTACGGTGAGGCAGGCGCACTGAGCTGTTCTCCCAGACCTGTTCGGTGTTCTGCCGCAGATAACGCTGCAGGTCCTGCCATCGAGGCTCCGCTGGATTCCGCTCCGCCTGTTGTGCGAGGGCGGTGAATACTGCCGACCGTTCGATCGTGGCGGGCAGATCGACATCCGCTGGGCGGCCCAAGACGGCGGTCTGGAATTCATTTTCTACCCCCGCCGTCACATCGTTGATGCCGAAGGGCAGGGCATGGATCTTTAAACGCCCGGAGGCGGTTATCGCGCCCATGTCGCGCAGTGCGGATTGCACACTGTGTTCACGTGTCTCGGTGTATGCGGGGACGGTGCGTTGGCGCAATGTGCCAGAGTCTGGTACGGGAAGTTTGCCTGCTTTCATAGATGCCATTTCCTGTCGTGCCGTTGATAAAGGTCGCTAGGGAACCCCTGAACAAGTTGTCATTTCGAGCGCAGCGAGAAATCTGACATTGAGATGGTTCAGCGTCATCATGGTGTTACTAGATTTCTCCCTTCGGTCGAAATGACAGTGGGGACTTAATCAGAGCTTCCCTAGCGGGCGCGCCGTTCACTCCTGAATCTGCGGCAGACTTTGGCAGGGGCCTATGACGGTTTGATGATGTTTGCGTTAAAATTGGACGAAACGCCAGCGGGATGAAAGGCTTACGGGTTAACTCTGTGGTGGCGGAGGATCAGGCAGCGACTATTGAACTTACCCTGGAGTGCCCCAATCTAATCGTTCGTTGCTATATAGTAAGGTCGGTGAGTGGCTCGGCTTTTCCGCAGTGGGTAGGCACAATACGCGCCTAAGTGCTGCCAGTTTGGCAGAAAAATCTATCTACACCGGGGTAAGTGCATGAAACGTATTTTTCTCTTTCTAGCCACCAACATTGCCATTATGGTGGTCTTAAGTATTTTCCTGTGGGTCCTGACGCTGTTCTTCCCGGGTCTGGGGCAAACCTTGAACGCCGATGGCGGCATGAACATGGGCGCTGTGCTGGTCATGGCGGCGGTCTTTGGCATGGGGGGCGCGTTTATTTCCCTCGCCATGTCCAAGTGGTCGGCCAAACGCATGACCGGCGCGCAGGTCATCGATCAACCCAGCAACGATACTGAACGTTGGTTGGTGCAAACCGTGAAGCTACAGGCGCAACGCGCGGGTATCGGCATGCCGGAGGTGGCGATTTTTGACTCCCCGGACATGAATGCCTTTGCCACGGGCATGAGTCGCAATAACGCCCTGGTCGCGGTGAGCACCGGTTTATTGCGCAACATGCAACGCGCCGAGGTGGAGGCGGTGGTGGGTCACGAGATCACCCACGTCGCGAACGGCGACATGATCACACTGACGCTGATTCAAGGCGTGGTGAATACGTTTGTCATCGTTCTGTCGCGCGTTGTCGGTCACTTTGTGGACCGCGTGGTCTTCAAGACCGAGCGCGGGTACGGCCCGGCTTTTTATATCACGAGCATCATCGCCCAGGTGGTGTTGGGTGTTCTCGCCAGTATTATCGTGATGTGGTTCAGCCGCCAGCGTGAGTTCCGCGCCGATAGCGGTGGCGCTAAGCTTGCCGGCACCTCAGGCATGATAGCCGCCCTCGAACGCCTGAAGGCGGGCGTCGAGCAACCGCATCTACCGCAGCAGATGGCGGCCTTCGGCATTTCCGGCGGCATAGGTCACGGTTTAAGCCGGTTATTTATGTCACACCCACCGCTGGATCAGCGCATCGCCGCCCTCAAGGCGCATGCTTGAGTCCAGGCACCGTTCCATGCCATAGGAGTCTGTGCGCACTAGACTGAGGATTCCAGGTAAAACAAAAAAAGGGGCCATGCGGCCCCTTTTTACGTCAGGTCAGAGACGACCTTGGATGCCTAAAGCAGCGCAAGCCCTGCATTGCTGGTGATGCCTTTGATCTTAGGCAGGTTGGGCTCGGTGATTTTTACGGTCTTCTTGTGGCGCAGGTAATCGGCCACGATATCCCATACCGGCTTGCCTTCGACATTGGGGTCCATGCTGGCCCAGCCGGCGACCAGATAGGTTTTCTTCGGATTCACCGCCGTGCCATTGACCTCCATATCGGTAATGCGCTTACCGATAGTCTGGGTCGGGTCGATGGCGTACTTGAGCCCGCCGACACGCACCATGTCGCCGCCCTGCTGGTAGTACGGGTCCTTGTTGAACAGGTTGTCGGCGATGTCTTCCAGAATGGCCTTGATCTCTTCGCCGGTGCGCTCATTCAGCGTGGCCGTGGCATAGGTGATGGCGGTCTGGTCCATCACGTGTTCCATGGTGATGGTGTCGCCCGGCAGGAGCGAGGTGCCCCAGCGGAATCCCGGGGAGAACGCGATATCGGCGTTGTTCGCCTCGAGCAGTGCGTCGACGATCAGTTGATCGAAGGTGCCGTTGAAATTGCCGCGGCGGTACAAGGTGCTTTCGGTGACCGCGAGTTTTTCCTCCAGCTTGGCTTTGTAGGGTACCCGCACCTTTTCGATGTAAGCCGCCATCTTCGCATCGGCCTCGATGAGGTTGGAAAATATCGGCAGCAGTTTGTAACGGTAATCGCGCACCTTGCCGCCGCGCACATCCAGATCCAGCACCGACAGGAATTTGCCATTGGAGCCGGAATTGATCACCAGGGTCTTGCCGCCGGCGTTTTCCACCAGGGTCGGCGCGGGTACTGCATCGTGGGTGTGGCCGCCGAGGATGGCGTCGATACCCTTGACGCGGGTCGCCATTTTCAGGTCCACGTCCATGCCGTTATGCGACAGCACCACGACGACCTTGGCGCCGTCGCCCCGCGCCTTGTCGACCACTTTTTGCATGTTGTCGTCATTGATGCCGAAACTCCAGTCCGGGAACATGTAGCGTGGATTGGCGATGGGCGTGTAGGGGAAGGCCTGGCCGATGACGGCGACCGGCACGCCATTCAGCTCGCGCAGGCTGTAGGGCTTGAAGATGGAATCGCCCCAGGTGGTGTCGTTCACGTTCTGGGCAAGGAATTCGATATTACCCTTGAAGTCCTTGTTGACAATCTCCTTGACACGTTCGGCGCCGTAGGTGAATTCCCAGTGGCCGGTCATCATATCCACGCCGAGGAGCTTCTGGGCGTCCACCATGTCCTGGCCCTTGGTCCACAGCGATGTCGCCGAGCCTTGCCAGGTATCGCCGCCGTCGAGCAGCAGGCTGCGGTTGGGGCGCTGATCGCGCAGGCTTTTTATCAGGGTCGCCAGGTGGGCGAAGCCGCCGACCTTGCCGTATTTGCGCGCGGCCTCTTCGAAGTTGAGATAGGTAAAGGCGTACGCCTCGATACTGCCCGGGGCGACATTGAAGTACTTCAGCAGGGCCTCGCCCACTAGGTGCGGAGGCTTGCCGGCGGCCTCGCCGATACCTATGTTGATATTCGGCTCGCGGAAATAAATGGGCTTGAGCTGCGCATGGCAATCGGTGAAATGCAGCAGGGAGACGTTGCCAAAGGCGGGCAGATCGTAGAGGCTCCCGGCTGTCGGGTTGGCGGCCATGCCTTTTTTGCTGTCGCAACCGGTTAGACCGAAGCCCGCGGCGCTGGCCATGGCCAGCATCTGGAGGAATTCACGACGGGATAGACTCATGTTTGTTACTCCATGCTAAAGAAGGAAGGTCCTGGTGCCGACCGAGGGTCGAGTTGGATTATAGCTTGCATTAAGAGACGTACGAAAAAATGGATTTATTCCGTGGTCTTTAAAGAAACAACCCGGCCATGGAGGCCGGGTTGGTGAGTCACCAACGTGTGTACAGGGAGAGCTATCTGCGGTAGCTGGGGGCGGTCAAGGGCAGTCCCGTGGCCATGTAGGTTTCGTACAGTTCGAGATCCTTGTACTCATCGCTCTGCGGCTTGTAGGGGGCCGCGCGCACCTGCTTGTTGCAACCCGCATAGCGGTTATGCAGGGTGCTCAGCTCGCCATCCGCGCCGCGGTAGACCGGGAAGCCGGTGCCGTGCCCCAGCGCCGCACTCAGGCTGTCGCCACGGATGAATTTGCCGGCATTGTCCACGTGACAGGTGGAGCAGGCAAAGTTGAGCTGACCGCGACGTGCCCAGAAGAACTGCTTGCCTTTTTCATAGGCGGCGACGGCCTTCGGGTTCGATAGGTCGAGTTTGACGCGCTGGCCACGATGCATGAAGCGGAAGTAGGCCTCCACGTCCGGCAGGTCGCCCTTTTTCAGGTTCTTGTAGACCGGCTCGCCGTTCTTCTTCAGACAGTCATTGATGTCCATCTCCAGGGTACGGAGTTCGTCTTTGGCGTTATCCCAGTAGGGATAAGTCTGCGGCTGGCGTGTCAGGCAGCTGGCGTACGTCTTGCCATTCGTGAAGGGGGTGTTCCAAAGCGTTTTTCCGTTTTCCAGCTCCAGATCGTAGGGCGGAAAGTCCATGAGGGTTTCCCAGTCGGCGCGCGCATTCTTGTCCAGGGCATAGACGCCGTTGGAATAGTCGTCGAACGGCACGTCGGGAAATTTTTTCTTGAAGTAGCCCTGAAACTCCTTCAAGTCGGATTGCGGATCGGCCTGCGCAGTCAGGGTTGTGCTGCCCGCCACACCCATAACAGTCAGTAGTATTAGTAGCTTTCTCATTACATGCCCTCCAGTGGGTATTGCAGTTGCCGGCCAGTGGGCCGGCAACATCCACAGCGAATAAATGGCGAACGGGTCAGACGGCTTCGTCAGCCCCGCCTTTATTACCCTGATTGTCGCTCCAGCTTACGTTGACCTTGTCGCCTTTCTTGGCATTGGCCACCATGACACCGATCAGCGGATCTTTGGAGACGGCGACACCCAGATCGGCGACGGCGACATCCTTGCCGTTCAGCTGTATGGTCATGGTTTGGATAAAGTGGGCAGGCACCTTTTCTTTAGTCTTGGCGTCAACGCGCAGCCCGGTTTCCATCGGGTGGCTGACCAGGATAAGAATTTCGGTGACCCCGTCTTTCGGACGGATTTTCAGCTTAGTTGGGTATTCCATTTGTGTTTCCTCTAATTATCTGTTCAGGGATAAGGGCGGGCATTAACCGCCACAACCACCCACCGTCACCTTGATCTGCTGGCTGGCCGAATACAGCTTGCCGCCGGCCTTGACGATGACCTTCACGTCGGAGGTCTTGC